>CALBLR010000431.1 GCA_937896015.1 uncultured Prevotellaceae bacterium
TGTGGCTCCGGCCGCCGTGGCCGTGGCCACAGCAGGCGCATAGGTGTAGGGCCTTGATGTGAATCCCATTCCATATTTGTTGACGGCGGCGAGGCACAGCGTGCTCACCCCCTGCCGTGGAAGCACTGGCATGGCAAAGGTGGTGTCGGTCACTGTGTAGGCCACCCGGCCGTCGATGAGCATGCGGTAGCCTTGGCTCGGCCGCTTGTTCACAATGGCGCAGCGCTGGAAATTCCACAGCACGGCGGGCGCTGCCGGCAGCTCGGCCATGTGAGTGGCCATTGTCACCTTGCCCGATTGCCCTCCCGAGTCCTTTAGCCTTATTATCACGGTGTGGCGGCCAGTGAGGTCCGACGGCACGAAGTTGTCGTCGGTGGCCTTGCCGTCGATTTTCATAACGTCGATGTCGTTGCCGCTGCCTTCAATGGTGATGTCGAGCGTGGCGCGGCGGTAGCGGAAGCCTTTGATTTGCTTTTCGCCGGTGAAGCAGGCGGGCACCAATGGGTCGAACTCGATGCCGTCGGGCATGAAGCGCATTCCGGCAAACACTCTGAATACCATGGCCGCATTGCCCGCGGCGCCGCTCAGTGGGTCGGCGCTGCCCGTCACCAGCCCTGTGGCTGGGTCGCACATGGCCGACGTGTGGCACGACAGCGCCTGAAGCCTGTACATTGCCCCCAAGCCGCGGCGCAGCATGTTCTCATTGTCCACCTTCATCGCGGCCAGGTTCCACAGTGCCTGGGCCAGCGGATGCACAGCGCTTGCGCCGCTTGCACCCTGCTGGCGCGGATACATCGTGGGTATGCCGTAGTTGGTTATCGGTGTCTCCTCAATCAGTGTCTGGGCGCGGTCGTCGTCGGCAATGTCCCACAGTATGCTCAGCGCCTGGCCCATGTTGTCGATGTAGGGCGACTGCACGCTGTGCGCGCCGCCATACACATATTGCACATACCGGCCGCGGCCTTCGCTCCACAGCGTGTGGTTGAGCGCGTCTTTCATGCGCTCGGCCATGGTGCCGTAGTCGTTGGCCTCATCCAGCTCGTCGCCCATCTCGTCAAGCAAGTGGCACGTGTGCTGAAACATCAGGTTCACATACAGCGACTGGCTTTCAAACACATCCTTGCCGTTCATCCATCCCGGATAGTAGTTTGCGTTGGCGCACGCATAGGGTGCGCCGCCTCCCACGAGGCCCGTCTCGCGGTCAAGCGCCACGCGGCTCATTGTCTCCACCGACGCCGACGCCACCTTGTAGGCATACCGCAGCCAGGCCTTGTCGCCCGTCACGTTATACACCTCCCAGGCCGCGCTGGTCCACGCCAGGCCGCCCGACACCACCGGCCACTGCAGCCGACCGCTGCCCGGCTGCACTATTTTGCCTCCGCTCACCATGGCCCTGAGCATGCTCATCGACTTTTGCGGGGCCAGATAGGCCAGCGACAGCATCACCGAGTAGCACAGCTCGGTGCTTTGCTGCCGCAGCCGCAGGCCGCGGTCAATGTTGTCGATTGCCATGTTGTAGAGCGCATCCACCAGCATTTGTCCGCTCTGGTAGGTGGGGTAGCGGTTGTTGGTCTCTTTTATGCTCCACGAGCGCTGCCGGCTTGGCTCCTTTCCTTTGGGCAGGCTGATGCTCAGCTCATATATGCCGCGCCCGCCGGCCACGCGGCGCATCTTCATGTCGGTGCGGTCGGCCGCGTTCAGTCCGGTAAGCTGCATGCCAGGCAGGCTGCAGCTCACCCACACGCCCACGAAGCCGCGCGCCCACACCGTGTCGCCCGTGGCTGTGATGTGCATGCCTTTTTCGGCAAAGTCGCGCTCCATTTTGCTCAGGTCGGCGCGCAGGGTCACGCGGCGCTGCCCGTTGGCTGTGGCCTGTGGCGCGCCGCCTTCCTCCTCGGCCGTCACAGTGGTGTCGCTGCCCATGGCCACGCGGTGTGCGCGCCCGGGCTGCATCTCGTTGTCGCGCCCGTCAATCCACAGGCGGAAGTCCACCGTGGCAGGCACGCTGTCGGGCTGCTCGATGATGCCCGATGAGACTATTTCAAGCGGCGAGGCGGCGCGAGCCTGACAGTCGCCGTCGGTCACGCTGTCGGCCGTCACCGTGAAGTCGTCGTTCACGGCAATGTAGTCGTTGCTCATGCTGCCGCCGTCGGTGCACGATGGCAGCAGCAGCGCAGCGGCGGCAATCAGGCCGGCTGCCCTGGCTATAGTGTGGCTGATGAACGTTGTCATATTCATTTGTGGGTGAGAGGTGAAAAATGGCGCGCATGCAGCGCTGCTGTGCAAAATTAAGCAAAAATGCGTGGCAGTCCAACATGCCGGCACGCTTTTGCACGCTGTTTTCACACCATTTCTGCGCGCGTTAAGTGAATTTAATATTGCGGCACTTGCATTTTTATTGCCGTTGCCGTACATTTGCACACTGAAAACGGAATTAATTATTCAGTGGCCAGCGGGCCATGTATTACATATATCATCTAATTTAATTAATTTCAAGATTATGGGAAATT
>CALBLR010000432.1 GCA_937896015.1 uncultured Prevotellaceae bacterium
GTCATCGTCAATGCCACTCTGGAAAATGCTGCCCAGGTTGTCCACGTCCATGCGCAGCACACCCATGCGGTGCAGCGTGCCGTCGGCATCGTTTTTGGGGGCGCACATTTTGTTGAGGTCATCGCCATTGAAGCAGTTGCCGCCATAGAACATGCGGCCCACCGCATGGGCGCCATAGGCATCAACGGAGTCGTTGAGGCTGATGATTTGCGCACTGCCGCCCAACTCGCCAAAGTCGGGCAACTCCTGCACCTTGTGGTCGTCGTCATACCGCGAAAGCAGGTAATACCTTATGCCCAGGCCGGCCGGCTCAATGCTGTGAATGCGTTCCCACGACTCGGGGGCAGCGGCATCGGCCGGCATGGCAGCAATATAGCGGCACGTGTTGCGCAGCACTTTGCCAAGCCTGATTTGGTCGTAGTTGAGCTGCGACACCCAGCCATCGACATCTTCCAGCTTCTTTGGCTGCTCACCGGCGGCAAACGGGAGGCCGGTGATGGCGTCGGCACGGTTGCTGGGGTCGATGTCGATGGGATTGAAGAGCTGGGCATAGTGCCCCTTGATGTAGCCGGCAAACTTGCGCTGCTTGCAGCGGTCGCGCTTATTGAAGAGGTCGGCCCAACGATTCTTGAGGTCGGCGTTGCCGGCCACTTCGGCGCCGGTGAGCGGCTGGGAGGCTATGGCCACATATATGGCGCCGCGGTGGGCGGCAAACAGCCGCTCCTCGATGTCGGCCTTTACCTTGCCGAGGGCCTCGCGGGCCTCCGGCGTGTTGGGCGCCAGAATGTAGAAGCTGCCGCCGGAGTTGTAGATGACGTTGGCCTGATACAGCCCCATGGCGTCGAGCACACGGCGCACCACGGCATCGCCCAGCAACTTGACGTAGAACGAGCGGCCCTTCAAGTTTTTGGCCGCAAACTCCGACACTATCTGGTAGATGTAGCTCTGAATGCCGCTGAAGTCGCCACCCACCAGCATAAACGGATTTTGGCTGTCGCACGCCTCGCTGCCGGCAAGGCACACGGCTATGGCGGCCATGGTGTGGGCCTGATCGTAGAGCGACACATCGCTAAGTTCGCCCTCACCAGCGGCAATGCCGG
>CALBLR010000433.1 GCA_937896015.1 uncultured Prevotellaceae bacterium
ACGACTGGGAGGAGTGAAGCCATCACGAAACACGGCAAACAAAAAACAGAAGGAGAAGCGAGAGTTTCTTTTTTGGTGCATTGTTATTACATTGTTGGTGTTGCATAAGGCGGCCGTGTGCGAAACAGTGTGAAAATAATGTGCCGTGGATTAGCTTGAAAGCATTAGCAGCAAACGAAAACCGCATAAATAAAGGGCTGGCGGCTTTGCACGCTCTGCTCTGTTTCGTAATACCACTCAAAGTTAAGGAAAAACAGCATTGCAAAAGCATTCGTATTTTTTATGGGCGATTTTCGGGCTTTTGTGGCCAAAATACCACAGCAGGTGCTATCTTTGCACTTGCATATCAGCTACAAATAAAAAACACAGGAATGATTGATATAGATATTGACAAACGCATAGTGGACTTTTGCCCCGAAGTGAAGATAGGCATGGTCAGGGCCCACGTGACCAACCCGCCCACCTGCGACGAGCTGTGGGCCGAAATCGAGCAGGCGGCCAGCGACATAAAGCAGCGCTACCAGCTGCTGGAAATCAACAAACGCCCGGCAGTGGCTGCCACACGCCGCCTCTACAAGGCCCTTGGCAAGGACCCTGGCCGCTACCGCATGTCGAGCGAGGCTCTGTGCCGCCGCATCATAAAGGGGCTGGGCATCTACCGGCTGACCACTCTGATAGATGTGGTGAACCTTGTGTCGATTGTGAGCGGATACTCGATTAGCGGCCTCGACGCCGACAAGATTGTGGGCGGCTCGCTGACGATGGGTGTGGGCCACCACGATGAGGAGTATCACGGCATTGGCCGCGGCGAGCTGAACATTGAGGGCCTGCCCGTGTACCGCGACGCGGTGGGCGGCATTGCCACCCCCACCAGCGACGAGGAGCGCACCAAGTTCACCCCCGAGACGGTGACCGCGCAAATCAACATCAACGCGTTTGCGCCCGAAATGGACTTGCAAAAGGCCGTTGACTGGACAGTGGAGCTGCTGAAGAAGTATGCCGGCGCCACCGACATTGAGACCCGCATTGCAAGCAATTTCTAACCCGTAAAAAAAGTTTTAGCCAACATGAAGCTGCTGAGAATCATAGAGGAGAGCATCGACGAGCGGCACATTGCCGAAGCGGCCAGCACCATGGCCGACGGCGGCATAGTGGTCTACCCCACCGACACCATTTATGCCATAGGCTGCGATGCCCTCAACAATCAGGCCATTGAACGCATTTGCGCCATCAAAGGCATCAAGTCGGCCAAGAGCAACCTGTCGATCATCTGCCACAGCCTTAGCGAAGTGGCGCACTACGCCAAGGTGAGCAACGAGCAATACCGCATGATGAAGGCCAACCTGCCAGGGCCATTCACATTCATCCTGCCTGCGCTGTCGAGGCTGCCCAAAGCGTTCAAAGGACGCCGCACCGTGGGCATCAGAATTCCTCAAAACGCCATAGCGCTGGCCATTGAGGAGGCTTTGGGGCGCCCCATTCTCACCACATCGGTCGAGGCCGCCGACAGCGACTACATGTGCGAGCCCGAACTGATGGCCGAGCGCTATGCCGGATGGGCCGACCTGATTATTGACGGCGGACGCGGCGGCACCGAGCCGTCGACCATAGTGGACTGCACTGGCAACGAAGCTGAAATCACTCGCGAGGGCAAGGGCATTCTGGCCTGAGCGCAAGCCATACAAAAAAAAAGACATCAACACACAAGCACTATGAACACACTCATGAAACGCAGCGCAGCGGCCATTGCCGCAGCCCTGATTATCGGCACCAGCTGCAACCATAAGGCCGAAAAGGCTCAAACGCTGCCCGACACCATGGCGGCAGCCACAACCGGCACCGCAGCCAGCGCAACGGCAGCGGCCACAGTCGAGATAACCGACTTCTACGCCACATGGTGCGGCCCGTGCAGGCAGCAGGCACCGATTCTCGACGCCATCGCAAAGAAATATGGCGACAGGGTGAAACTGGTGAGGGTCGACATCGACCAAGAGCCGCAAAAGGCAGGCGAATATGGGGTGACCGCAGTGCCAACGCTGGTGCTTAAGTCGAGCAACGGCAAGACAGAGCACACCGTGGGCCTGCAAAGCCAGGAAGACATCGAGATGATAATAAATGAGCTGATGCGCTAAGGCGCGCGCTGTGCGGCGCGCTACTTATTGGCACGCGCAATGGATATGCGCACACGACGGCCCTTGATTTTGCACTGGTTGAGGGTAGCCACCGCTTTTGCCGCCTTCGCGGCCGGCACGGCGGCCATGGCACAGTGGTCTTTGAGCGAAATCAGGCCAATTTCGGCAGCCGCCACGTCGCTGTTGTTGGCAATGAAGCCCACCACGTCGCCGCGCGAAATTTTTTCTTTGCGGCCGGCCATGAAGTGAAGAGTGGCCATTGAGGGGGCAACGGCACGGCGCAGCGGGTGCGGAGGCATGGCAAAATCACCGTCAGCGCTCACAAAACCGGGCAGACGCTCGCCCGGGCCCAGAAGCACATAGGCGTCGCCGCTGGCCGAGACGCGCGCCGTGCGGCCGTTGCGGTGGGTGTAGGCTTCGGCCGACACTGGCAGGTGGTAGTGAATGATGTGCTTCACATCATCAATGTCAAGCCCGCGCGAACCCAAGTCGGTCGACACCATCACACAATACGAGCCATTGTTGAAGAGGTCGACGGCCTTTTCCCGCTCCACCTGCGCCAGCGATCCGTTGTACACCCCGGCCGACACGCCGTGGGCCGCCAAAAAGGAGCACACGCGCTGGGCCGCGTCGCGGTAGTTGACAAACACTATGGTCTTGCCCACCTCGGGCAGCGACAGCAGCAGGCGGCGCAGCGTGGCCAGTTTGTCGGGCTCGGGCGAGCGCACCACCCACGCCTTAAGGCGCTGGTGCAGCTCGGCTTCGCGGTCGAGGCGGTCGACCACCACCGGGCCGTTGAGCTTCAGGTATGGCGGAAAGCGCAGCGCTGCAGTGGCCGAAGTGAGCACCTTGCGCGACAGGTTGGGCATATGCGCCAAAATGGCGCGCATCTCGTCGTCGAAGCCCAGCTCAAGCGACTTGTCGAACTCGTCGAGCACCAGCAGACGCACATTGCGCACATCCACATGGCCACGCCTGATGTGATCGAGCAGGCGGCCCGGCGTGGCCACCACCACATCGGGCGTCACCGCCAGCGAGAGCTTCTCGTCGGCCACATTATGGCCTCCGCAGCACAGCGTCAGCTTGTAGCCGCAGGCGATGGCGCGCAGCACGTCGGCCGTCTGCACAGCCAGCTCGCGCGAGGGTACAATAACCACACACTGCCCACGGCCGCAAGGCTCGCGCACCGACTTGAGCGCCGGAATGGCATAGGCAAGCGTCTTGCCCGACCCCGTGGGCGAATACACCACCACGTCGCCACCCTGTGGCCACGCTTGCAGCACCGCCTGCTGCAGGCCGTTGAGCCGGGCAATGCCCATGCGCTCACTCATTGCGTCTAAAATCTGCTTTTCCTTCATAGCTGAACAATAAACCGTTTGTCTTATTTGAGTGCAAAAGTAGCAAATTGACCCATAACAGGCAACTGTGCGGCACAGGGTCGCGGCAGATTTTCCGCGCTGCGGCCACGGCAAACATCAAGCCGTGTCACGAGGCTGTAAAAACGGCGCAAATGCTTTGTGGTCAGAAAAAATTAATGTAATTTTGTAGCTGGATTTAGGGGTAAAAAAGAAAAAACCGCGTGGTTTTTCCTTGAGGACTATAAAAGCCAAAGCCACAAGCCGCTATCCTTCTACAGGCGGTGCATCCCTAAAATCCTGCGATTTGATTTAAATTTATATAATAACGAACTATATAACTATAATCTTGCAACTTTTATGAGTAAAGAAAAGAAATTTATGACGTGTGACGGCAACCAGGCTGCCGCCCACATCAGTTACATGTTTACTGATGTGGCCGCAATCTACCCCATCACACCGTCATCGACAATGGCTGAGCATGTAGACGAATGGGCAGCCGCCGGCCGAAAGAACATTTTCGGCGAGACCGTAACGGTACAGGAGATGCAGTCGGAAGGCGGCGCCAGCGGCGCTGTGCACGGCGCGCTCCAGGCAGGCGCACTCACCACCACCTACACTGCCTCGCAGGGCCTGCTGCTCATGATCCCCAACATGTATAAGATAGCCGGCGAGCTGCTGCCCGCCGTGTTCCACGTGTCGGCCCGCACTCTTGCCTCCCACACACTGTGCATCTTCGGCGACCATCAGGATGTGATGTCGACCCGCCAGACGGGCTTCGCAATGCTTTGCGAAGGCTCGGTGCAAGAGGTGATGGACCTCGCCGCCGTGGCACACCTGAGCGCCATCAAGGGCCGCGTGCCGTTCCTGAACTTCTTTGACGGATTCCGCACATCGCACGAGATACAGAAAATAGAGGCACTCGACCAGGAGGACCTGAAGCCCCTGCTCGACATGGACGCCGTGAACGCATTCCGCAACCGCGCCATGAACCCCGACAAGCCCGTGACCCGCGGCACCGCCGAGAACCCCGACGTGTTCTTCCAGCACCGCGAGTCGAGCAACGACTACTACAACGCAGTGCCCGCCATTGTTGAGGACTACATCAACCAGATCAACAAAATCACAGGCCGCGAATATGGCCTGTTCAACTACTACGGCGCAAAAGACGCCGAGCGTGTGATAATAGCCATGGGCTCGGTGACCGAGGCCATTCGCGAGACCATCGACCACCTCACCGCCCAAGGCGAGAAGGTGGGCCTCGTGGCAGTGCACCTCTACCGCCCGTTCTCGGCCAAGCACTTCCTGGCAGCCGTGCCAAGCACAGCCAAGCGCATAGCAGTGCTCGACCGCACCAAGGAGCCGGGAGCAACCGGCGAGCCACTGTACCTCGACGTGAAGGACTGCTTCTATGGCACCGAAAACGCTCCTCTGATTGTGGGCGGCCGCTATGGCCTGGGCTCGAAAGACACCACTCCGGCGCAGATCCTCTCGGTTTACGAGAATCTGGCTCTGCCCATGCCCAAGGACCACTTCACCATTGGCATTGAAGACGACGTGACATTCACCTCGCTGCCCCAGAAAGAGGAAATCGCCATGGGCGGCAAGGGTCTGTTCCAGGCTAAGTTCTACGGCCTTGGCGCCGACGGCACCGTGGGTGCCAACAAGAACTCGGTGAAAATCATCGGTGAGAACACCGACAAATATTGCCAGGCCTACTTCTCATACGACTCAAAGAAGTCGGGCGGCTTCACCTGCTCGCACCTGCGCTTTGGCGACGAGCCCATCCACTCGACCTACCTGGTGACAACGCCAAACTTTGTGGCTTGCCACGTGCAGGCCTACCTGCACATGTATGACGTGACACGCGGCCTGCAGAAGAACGGCACGTTCCTGCTGAACACCGTGTGGGACGGCGACGAGCTGGCAAAGAATCTGCCCAACAAGGTAAAGAAGTATTTCGCCGACAACAACATCACCGTATACTACATCAACGCCACCAAGATTGCACAGGAGATTGGCCTGGGCAACCGCACCAACACCATTCTGCAATCGGCCTTCTTCCGCATCACCGAAGTGATACCGGTTGACCTGGCCGTGGAGCAGATGAAGAAGTTCATCGTGAAGTCATACGGCCGCAAGGGCGAAGACGTGGTGAACAAGAACTATCAGGCAGTGGACCGCGGCGGCGAGTACAAGCAACTCACCGTTGACCCGGCATGGTCGGCACTCGAGCCCGAAGAGGACAAGACCGACGATGCTCCGGCATTTGTGCAAAATGTGGTGCGCCCCATCAATGCGCAAGACGGCGACCTGCTGCCCGTGTCGGCATTCAAGGGCCGCGAAGACGGCACCTGGGACAGCGGCACAGCAGCCTACGAGAAGCGCGGCGTGGCCACATTCGTGCCCGAATGGAACGCTGAA
>CALBLR010000434.1 GCA_937896015.1 uncultured Prevotellaceae bacterium
CGAGCCCACCTCACCGGCCTTGATTTTCTGCTTGAAGTAGTTCATTGAGATGTACATCCACATGTCGCGGTCGAGGTCGATGATGATGGTGCCTATGCGCTGCATGGCCTCGAGCAGGGCGGCCAGGTTGTCGTAGTTGGAGATTTGCGTGGTCCACTGCTCGCGCTCAATGCCCAGCCGCTGGGTGAGGAAGCGGTTGGCGAAGTCGCGCCAGTCGATGTGTGGGAAGGCGATGAGGTGGGCGTTGAAGTTGCCGGTGGCGCCGCCAAACTTGCCGCTCACGGGCACTGCCTTGAGCTGCTCGATCTGCCGCTCGAGGCGGTAGGCAAACACCTTGATTTCCTTGCCCAGGCGTGTGGGCGAGGCGGGCTGGCCGTGGGTTTTGGCCAGCATGGGTATGTCTTTCCACTCCTCGGCGTGGACGTTGAGCCAGTCCACCACCTGCTGCAGCATGGGCAGGAAGGCCTCGTGCAGGGCAGCCTTGACGGCCATGGGCACCGAGGTGTTGTTGATGTCCTGCGATGTGAGGCCGAAGTGAATGAATTCCTTGTAAGCCTCCAGGCCCAGCGCGTCGAAGCGCTCCTTGAGGAAGTATTCCACGGCCTTCACGTCGTGGTTGGTCACGGCCTCGATGTCTTTCACGCGCTGCGCGTCGGCCTCGGTGAAGTTGCGGTAGATGTCGCGCAGCTGGCCGAACTTGGCGCTGTCAACCCCTTTGAGCTGGGGCAGCGGAATTTCGCACAGGGCGATGAAATACTCCACCTCCACATTCACGCGGTAGCGAATGAGGGCGTATTCTGAGAAATACTGCGCAAGCTGTGCCGTCTTGCTGTGATAGCGGCCGTCGATGGGCGAGACGGCTGTCAATGGGCTGAAATTCATTTCTTCTGTCACTTTTTTTGTGGTTATATTGAGTTGCGCTTGCCCCCAGCCCGCCGGCTGCCTTGCGGGGCCTGCAGCGGGGGGCAAAGCCGTTTTGCATAGTGCAAAGTTACATCACAACGGCATTTTTTGCGCAGTTTTTGGGCCAAATAATTTGCAGAATTGAAAAAAAGGCGTACCTTTGCACCGCAATTCAGCAATCGCACTATGGGTGCTTAGCTCAGCTGGTTCAGAGCATCTG
>CALBLR010000435.1 GCA_937896015.1 uncultured Prevotellaceae bacterium
CACTATGCTCAGCTGGTGCACCGCTTCAACCATGCGCTGCCCTTCAGCGACGAGTGGTGGAGCCTGCAAAGGGAGATATTCAAGGGCCGCATGGGCCAGGGATCGAGGGTGATGACTCCGCTCACCGCCGTGCGCCCCAACCAGGTGACCATTGGCAGCAACGTGGTGGTGATGCCAGGCTGTCTGATGATGTCGGCCGGCACCATCACCATTGAAGACGATGCGCGCATTGCCGCCAATGTGCAGCTCATCAGCAACAACCACGACCCCTACGACCGCGACGTGATCACCTGCAAGCCGGTGCGCGTGTGCAAGGGCGCATGGGTGGGCGCCGGCAGCACCCTGCTGCCGGGCGTCACTGTGGGCCGCTACGCCATAGTGGGCGCGGCCTCGGTGGTGACCAAAGATGTGCCCGACTATGCCGTGGCCGTGGGCAACCCCGCCCGCGTGATCAAGCACCTCGACCCGTCGCGCTTCGACCAATAGCGCCGCAGCACGCAAATAAAGCAAACACAGCAAAGGCCGCTCCAGCTTTGGGAATGCGGCCTCTGCTGCTTTTCTATGAAAAGATGGCATTTACATCATCAGATGTGAATTCGATGGCTACTGGCGGAGGGTGATGATGGCTATCTCGGGCCAGGCGCCGAAGCGGAATGGCACGTTGCCGCCAGTGCCGGTGTTGACGTTGAGGTAGCGCGAGCCTTCGCGGTACACGCCTCCCCACTCCGGATAGATCCACTGCGAGGGCGAGAAGCCGCCAATTTTCAGCTGCATGGCGTGGGTGTGGCCCGACAGCGTGAGCTGGGCACCGGTGGTGGGCAGCACGGCGCGGCGCCAGTGCGAGGGGTCGTGGGTGAGCACTATGCTATAGGGGCACGGATGCGGGCCTATGGCCTTTGGCAGGTCGCCGCGGTCGGGGAAAGGAGGGCGGCTTGAGTTTTCCACGCCCACCACCGCTATGCTGTCGGCACCACGGTGCAGCGTGATGTGCTGGTTGAGCAGCAGCTGCCAGCCCATGCGGCGCTCGGCCTCGATGAGGCGGCGCACTGCCTTCTCGGGCGAGTCGCCAGGCGCATAGTTGTGGTACATGCAATAGTCGTGGTTGCCCAGCACCGACACCACCCCGTCGCGCGCCTTGATTTGCGACAAGCGCTCCATGAATGGCGTCAGTTCGTCGGGGTAGCCGTTCACTATATCGCCCGTGAACACCACCAGGTCGGCGTTGAGCGAATTGATGGTGTCCACTATGCGGTCAACGGCCCCGGGCGCCGAGGCATAGGTGCCCAGGTGCAGGTCGCTGATGTGCACAATGCGGTAGCCGTTGAACGCTGCCGGCAGGCCGGGCGCTGCCACATCGACGGGGCGCACCACAAGGCGCCTCCACCCCGCCAAGCTGCCATATAGGGCGCAGCCAAGCACCACAATGGCAAGCGCGGCGCCAGCCACATCGGCCACGGGGGCGGCGCCATGGCACAGCAGGCCCGCAAGCCGCCCCAGCAGCGACACCAGCGTGAACACCAGCTTGGGCAGCACGGCGCACACCACCAGCAGCACTATGGCGCGGAAAGCGCCGTCCTGCGCCACGCCGGCGGCGGCAAGCGCAATGGCCAGCACAAGCGCCACAGTGGGCAGCCAGTGTAGCGCCGACCACAGCGCCGCCCCACCCCGCAAGAAGTTAAACCATATGTATCCGTCGGTGAGCAGGGCCACCATCAGCAGTATCACACTTGCAACAAACATTTCTTCGTAGTATTTACTTATTTAATGATTTCACAGGCTGCAAAATTAATGAATTAAGCCGTGCATCAGCCTACCAAATGCACCGAATG
>CALBLR010000436.1 GCA_937896015.1 uncultured Prevotellaceae bacterium
GGGGATTTTTAGTTATGTAAAAATAGTGTTATGACTAACAGTCTACAAAATTACAAAAAAATTGATTTCTTGAAAGTCAATCGCCACTGTTTTCACTTTTGCGCCTCACTGCGGGTGTGTTTTTTCTGTTCTATTGCCGCTTGCCGCCTGGCTGGCTGTCGGCGTCGCGGATTTCAACCCGGCGGATTTTGCCGCTTATGGTCTTGGGCAGCTCGTGCACAAACTGGATGATGCGCGGATACTTGTAGGGGGCGGTGGCGTGCTTCACGAAGTCTTGTATCTCCTTCACAAGGGCGGGCACGTCTTTGCCGCGGTAGTCGCGGCCATATTCTATGCCGGCAGTGTGCCGGTATTCATTGCCAAGCACAATTGTGGCTTTCACCACCATGCCGCGCACGTCGTCGGGCACGCCCGTTACGGCGCACTCCACCACGGCGGGGTGCTTCATGAGTGCGTTTTCCACCTCAAAGGGGCCTATGCGGTAGCCCGACGACTTTATCACGTCGTCTTTGCGTCCCACAAACCAGTAGTAGCCGTCTTCGTCGCGCCAGGCGATGTCGCCTGTGTGGTATATGCCGTTGCTGAAGTGCTGGCGGGTGAGTTCGGGGTCGCGGTAATACTCTTTGAAGAGGCCCACGGGCTTGTGCTGCCCCACTCTGACCACGATTTCGCCCTGTTCGCCGTCTTCGGCCCAGCGGCCGTCGTTGGTCATCAGGCCAATGTCATAGCCAGGGTTGGCCTTGCCCATCGACCCCGGGCGCGGTTCCACCCACGGATAGGTGCCTACGGTGGCCGTGGTCTCGGTCTGGCCAAAGGCCTCGTGCAGCTTTATGCCAGTGAGTTCGAGCCACTTGTCGAACACGCTTGGGTTGAGGGCCTCGCCGGCGTTGGTGCAGTATTCGAGCGAGCTAAGGTCGTAGGCGGACACGTTTTCGCGTATAAGGAAGCGGTAGACGGTGGGCGGCGCGCAAAACGAGGTGATGTGGTAGCGGTGAATCATTTCAAGCACGTCCACCGGCTTGAACTTCTCGAAGTCGTAGACAAACACGTTGGCCCCCACTATCCATTGGCCATAGTAGCAGCCCCACACGGCTTTGCCCCAGCCGGTGTCGGCCAGCGTGAAGTGCAGGCTGCCCTCGTGCAGATTGTGCCAGTAGCGTGCCGTGATTATGTGGCCCAGCGGATACAGAAAGTCGTGGGCCACCATTTTGGGCTCGCCGCTGGTGCCGCTGGTGAAATACATCAGCGATGTGTCGCTGTTGCTGTTGGGGCGGCTTGGGCGCACAAAGGCGGGCGCCTGGGCTATGCCCTTGTTGAAGTCGCTCCACCCCTCAGGCACTTCGGGGCCTATCGACACAAGGCTCTTGAGTGTGGGGCACTGCGGTGCGGCTGCGCTGATGTGGCCCAGCACCTCGGTGTCGCCGCAGGCCACGATGGCCTTGATGTCGGCCGACTGGCAGCGATACACTATGTCGGCCGGGGTGAGCAGGTGGGTGGCAGGAATTACCACCGCGCCCAGCTTGTGCAGGGCGGTGATGGCAAACCAAAACTGGTAGCGGCGCTTCATGATGAGCATCACCATGTCGCCGTGCCCTATGCCCAGCTGCTGGAAGTAGGCCGCCGTGCGGTCGCTCTCGCGCTTTATGTCGGCAAAGGTGAACTGGCGGTGCTCCCCGCGGTCGTTGACCCACAGCAGGGCCTTCTTTTGCGGTTCAAGGCGCGCCCACTCGTCGACCACATCGTAGGCAAAGTTGAAGTTCTCGGGCACGCGCAGGTGGTAGTTGGCCATGAAGTCGGCATATGATGTGAATTCCGTTTTGTCAAGAAATTTTTCAAGCATGATTCTGTTTCTTTTTTCGTTAGCTTTTGTGTGATTGTAGATGTGGATGGGCCCGGCTTTATTGCGTGATGATGGCCAGGAAGCGCGCCTGCTTGCCGTCGAGGGCGCGCATCAGGTGGGGCAGACGTGCGTTAAACATCACGCTGTCGCCAGTCTCCAGGGTCAGGGTCTTGTGGCTCAGATACAGCTCAACACGCCCTTCCACCACTATGTTGAATTCCTGGCCATGATGGCTGCACGGGGTGGCGGTGGCATTGTTGGCTGGATCGATGGTGACCATGAACGGGTGCATTTCGCGCCCGGCGAAACCCTCGGCCAGCGACTCGTAGCAGTAGGCGCTCTCGCGCTCCACTATCGAGCCTCGGCCTGCGCGCGTCACATAGTAGCTTTGCATCTTAGGCGATGAGCCAAACAGGATTTCGGGCACCTCAAGGCCAAACTGCTCGGCAAGGTTTTGCACAAAGCTGATGGGTATGTCGGTGTGCCCCGACTCATATTGTGTGTATGTGGCCTCGTCGATGCCGCAGGCCTTGGCCACTTGCGCCGTGGTCAGGTCGAGCGAGTCGCGCAGTCCGCGCAACCGGTCGGCCACCTGCTGTATGTTTTCTCTGTCGCTCATATTCCGTGTCTGTAAAAATGTTAATTTGATATATGTTTGCTGGCAAATATATGTATTTTGCTATCAAAACACACAGAAAATCAACTAAATATTTTTAATTTGGCACAATGAGGGCCGATGTGAGCAAAATGAATGCACACCACCTTATGGCGGTGTGCATAAAAAAGTGTAATAATTTGTTGCTTAGGATATAAGAGTGTAATTTTTGGTGTAAAAAAAGCGGTGTGTGGCTCTACCCCGCCCCACCCCTCTACTTTTCTTGCTTGGCCAGCACTTCGCGGCGCAGGAAGGCAGTGAGCTCTTGCGCCATGAGCTGGTGCTGGCGCATCGACGGGTGCCAGCTGGCGCCCCACCCCAGTGAGCCGTCGATTGGGGTCATGTCGAAGCGGTACACGCTCACTCCCTCGGCCTTGAGCACGCGGGCCACGCTGTCGAGCACGGAGGTGCACTCGCCGAGGGCGTCGCCCTTGAGCATGGTGCCGGTGAGCAGCACCAGTTTGGCTTGCGGCTGCACGCTGTGCAGGTGGCGGGCAAACTGCATATAGGCTTCGCGAAACAGGTTCACGTCGTGAGGCTGCGTCTTCAGGTCGTTGGTGCCCAGGTTCACGCAAATCACGTCGGGGCGGTAGCTGGCGAAGTCCCACAGCTGTGTGGAGTCGTAGAGCTGCGTGTAGTCATACCATCGGCGCATGTTGTCGCGGCTGCCCTCGCGCACGTCGTGTGCGTTGCGGTACACGCCTATGCCCGACCGTGCCACGGCTATCCAGTCGGCGTTGAGGTTGCGGGCCGTGATGGCAGCGTAGCTGAAGTAGTGGTTCTCGGTGGCGTAGTGGAACTTCTCCTTGCCGCTTTCGGCCTCTATGCCGTATCCGCAGGTTATTGAGTTGCCTATGAATTCGAGTTTCAGCTCGGGCTTCTTGGGGGCTGAAAGCAGCTTTGCACCCTTGTCAAGCAGCAGCCCGTGCATTTCGGGCTTGAAGCGCCAGCCTTCGGTGGCGAGGGTCACCGATGCGGTGTGGCAGCCCTTGTCCAGGCCGCTGGCCAGAATCACCAGCGAGTCTTGCAGCGAGGGCGTGGCGCCCTTGGCCGGCTTGCGGGCCTGCACCTTGCGCGGCTCGCCGCCGTCGACTGCAATCTCGAAGTAGCCGCAGCCCGGATTCACAATCATAGCAAGGCCGCTGCCCTTGAAGTTGACGCTGAAGTGCGTGCCCGGGTAGTTGAAGCGGTAGCACTGTGGATTGGTGGCGTTGATGCGGCCGCAATAGCTTATGCGGCTGTCGCTGGGGGCCACACGCTTTTGCGCATGGGCCGCTGTGCCGCCCAGCAGGGCCAGCGCAGCCATGGCTGTCAGTAGTAGTGGTTTGTTTGTCATTGTCAGAAGTGTTTTGGTTGGTGCAAAATTACATGAAAATAGCGTTGCCATGGCCAATATAAAGCGGAATATTGCTAATTTTGACGCCTATAAACCAATCAACGTTATCTATTATGACGACACACAGCACTGCAGTGGTGATGGGAGCCTCGTCGGGCCTTGGCGCGGCGGTGGCCCGCCTGCTTGCGGCCCGTGGCTGGCGTGTGGGCATAGCGGCCCGCCGCGCCCAGGCGCTTGAACGTGTAAAGAGCGAGTTTGCCCCGGGGCAGATAGAGGCTGAGGTGATTGACGTGAACGACCCAAGCGCCCCACTCCGCCTCAATGCGCTCATCGACCGCCTTGGCGGCATTGACTTGTATTTCCACTCTTCGGGTGTGGGCTGGCAAAATCAGCAGCTCGACGCAGCTGTGGAACTTTCCACGGTCGAGACCAACGTGGCGGGATTCACGCGCATGGTGACGGCCGCCTTCAACCGCATGGTCCAAGACGGCCGACCCGGCCACATAGCCGTGATAAGCTCGGTGGCCGGCACCAAAGGGCTTGGGCCGGCTCCTGCATATTCCGCCTCGAAGGCGTTTGACTCGTGCTACATACAGGCGCTGGAGCAGCTGGCCCGCATGCGGCGGCTGCCAATATCGTTCACCGATGTGCGGCCCGGCTTTGTGGCCACGCCGCTGCTGAATGGCGCGCCCTACCCCATGCTCATGGATTGCGGCCATGCCGCCCGCTGCATAGTGGGCGCAGTGCTTGCCCGCCGCCATGTGGCGGTGGTCGACTGGCGCTGGCGTGTGCTGGTGGCCTTGTGGCGCCGCATGCCGCGCTGGCTGTGGCGCAGGTTAAAGATTAGTGCGGCCGAGAGTCGCTGATGCCGCCCGCCTGCTTCAGCGTGCGCTCATACACGTCCATTATTTGGCTGGCCATGGTGCTGGCCGCAAAGCGCTGGCTGTAGCTGTGGCCGGCCTCAATCATGCGGCTGCGCAGGCTGGCGTCGCCCAGCACGCGGTTGAGCGCATCGGTCATCTGCTCCACCGAGTCGGGGTCGACATACAGTGTGTCGGGGCCTCCCGCCTCTTCAAGGCACGAGCCGGTGGCGGCCACCACCGGCGTGCCGCTGCACAGGGCTTCGAGGATGGGAATGCCGAAGCCTTCGAAGCGCGACGGGTAGACAAACGCCTCGGCCATTTGGTAGAGGGCCGGCAGATACTCGGTGCGGATGTGCGATATTGAGAATATGCGGTGACCCAGGCCGTGGGCCGCGGCATACTTCATAATCTCTTTGTAGTAGCGCGTGTGGTGGCCCACAATCACCAGGCGCACGTCCTTGTCGGCAATGTGCCCGAGCGCCTTGACGGCCAGCAGCACGTTTTTGCGCTCTTCCACGGTGCCAACGCTCAGAATGTAGCGCTTGGGCAGGCGGTAGCGGTCGGCGGCTGCCTGCCGCATGAAGTCGCTGGCAGGCTGGCGGAAGATTTCGTTGCAGCCCTGATACACCACATCAATCTTCTCTTCGGGCACATGATAGAAGTGCATGATTTCGTGCTTGGTGCACTTGCTGATGGCCATTATGCGCGTGGCGTCGCGGCAGGCGTGCTTGAACTTGAAGTCGTAGATGGCACGGTCGATGGGCTTGTAGAACTTGGGGAAACGCTTGAAAATCAGGTCGTGGATGGTGAGCACGCTGGGAATGCCGCTCTTGGCAATGTTGAGCGGCAACTCGCCGCTGAGGCCGTGAAACAGCTGCACATGGTGGCGCTGCGCCTCGGCCATCATTCCGCTCACCGAGCGCCACCACGAGCCTCCCAGCGGGGCTTTGCGCGGCAGTTTAAGGTGAACGCGCCCGCGGCTTAGCAGAGCCGTGAGCTCGGGGTTTTCTTTGGCCTTGGGACTGTAGATGTAGTAGTGGTTTTTGGGGTAGAACTCCGAAAGCACATCAATCACAAGGCGGCTGTAGTTGCCCAGACCGGTGTTGTTGAAAACGGCACGTTTGCCGTCAAATCCTATAATCATAGTTGTTTTTTAGTTCGTTAGCAATTGTTATTGATGGAGTGGGGCGCTGCCGCCACCGAAGTTGAAGTAGGTGCCGCGGTCGAGGTTGCGGTAGCCTATGGCCTCGGCTACGTGGCTGGCCTGAACGCTGTCGGCGCCGGCAAGGTCGGCAATGGTGCGCGCCACTTTCAGTATGCGGTCGTAGGCGCGTGCGCTCATGTTCATGCGCTCGATGGCGTCTTTAAGCCTTTCGAGCCCGGCGGCGTCGGGTTCGGCAAAGCGGTGAATCATCGACGGCGTCATCTGCGCGTTGCAGTGCGTGCCCGGGCAGTCGGCAAACCGCTTGGCCTGAATGGCGCGGGCGGCAGTCACGCGCTGCCTTATGGCCGCGCTCGGCTCGCCCGGGGCAGTCGACGACAGGTCGCTGAAGCCCACTGGCTGGACCTCCACCTGCAGGTCGATGCGGTCGAGCAGTGGTCCCGAGATTTTGCTCAGATACTGCTGGCGCTGGTGCACCGAGCAGCAGCAGGGCTTGGTGGGGTGGCCGTAGTAGCCGCATGGGCAGGGGTTCATCGACGCCACCAGCATAAACGAGGCGGGGTAGTCGGTGGTGTATTTTGCGCGGCTTATGGTGATGTGGCGGTCTTCAAGCGGCTGGCGCATCACCTCGAGCACGCTGCGGTTGAATTCTGGCAGCTCGTCGAGAAACAGCACGCCGTTGTGGGCAAGGCTGATTTCGCCCGGAGTGGGGTAGGAGCCGCCGCCCACAAGGGCCACTGGCGATATGGTGTGGTGTGGCGAGCGGAATGGGCGCATGGTCATTAGCGTGGTGCCGCCTGGCAGTTTGCCGGCCACCGAGTGTATCTTGGTGGTTTCCAGCGCTTCGCTAAGGCTGAGCGGCGGCAAAATAGATGGCAAGCGCTTGGCCATCATCGACTTGCCCGAGCCAGGGCTGCCCACGAGCAGGATGTTGTGGCCGCCGGCGCAAGCCACTTCGAAGGCGCGTTTCACCACTTCTTGGCCCTTGACCTCGGCGAAGTCAAACGGATATTGGCCCTGGGCACGGGCAAACTCGGCGCGTGTGTCGACCACTGTGGGGTCGAGCTGAGCCTTGCCGCTCAGAAAGTCGATGACCTGCGTCAGACTGTCGACCCCATACACGTTGAGCTTGTTGACCACAGCTGCTTCAAGGGCGTTGGCGCGCGGCACAATGAAGCCGTCGAGCTGCATCTCGCGCGCCAGAATGGCCATGGGCAGCGCACCCTTGATGGGGCGCAGCGACCCGTCGAGCGACAGTTCGCCCATCATCATGTACCGGCTTAGGCGGCCGGCCGGAATTTTCTCGTCGCCGGCGAGCACGCCGATGGCTATTGGCAAGTCGTAGGCCGAACCTTCTTTTTTGATGTCGGCCGGCGACATGTTGATAACCACCATTTTGCGCGGGAACTCATATCCCGCTTGCCCTATGGCGCAGCGCACTCGCTCGGCGCTCTCTTTCACAGCGGTGTCGGGAAGCCCCACAATGGTGAATCCAGAGCCCCATTCCACCGACACCTCAATGTTTACCAGAATGGCGTCGATGCCGTGCACTGCCGCGCTGAAGGTTTTGGTTAGCATAATGTTAAGTTAAAGTTCTTTAGTCGGTGAGTTAAAGGCCAATGCGCTGCTTGGCCGCGCCTATCACGGCAGCAGCCGCACTGCTTCGGACTATCACGCGGCCCGATGAGTCGGCCAGCACAAATAGTGGGGTGGAGGTGAGGCACAGCTGCTTCAGCTCGCTGTTCACCGGGCCTTCGGGAGCCCAGTAGTGCTGCCAGCTGGCGCTGTCGCGCACCACCTCGCTGCGCCAGAATGACGAGTCGGGTTCAAGCGACACGTCGGCTATTTGCAGCCGCCTGCCGCTGCCGCTTTGGGATGCAAGCGACTTCAGTTGGCCTATGCAGTAGCTGTGGTCGGCCTCGCTTTCGCCGCCCCATATGCACAGCAGCGTGTAGCTGGCATCGCTGAATCGCAACTGGCTGTAGGCGTTGGCATTCATTAGCAGCATAGCGGCCAACTGCTTGCTGCCTTTGCCCACGGCCAGGGTGAGCGCGTCGAAGCTGCCCACCAGGCTCTGGGGCCTTGCCTCGGGCTTGATGCTGCTCAGCAGCCGCTGTGCCTTGGCTGGATCGTCGGCGCTGTTGTAGTTCACAACGACCAGCAGGGTAGAGGTCACATCATCGGGGTTGGCCATTACGTACTTCTCGATATCGGCGTTAACCGCCTTGTAGTCGCCGGCGGTCAGCTGCCGCGCGTGCTTGCCTATGAATTCGCTCCAGCGCTCGTTCTCGTCGGTGCCAGAGGCGGCAATGTGGTAGGTGTCGGTGAGGTCGCCGCTCAGCGTCACCGTGTTGCCGTTTTTCACGGCTACGCAGGCCACCAGCCGCGAGTCGGTGTCGTAGATGGCGGCAAGCGTTAGCTCGTCGCTGCTGCCCTGGAACTCAAATTTGCCGTCTTTCAGCGTCACCCAGGAGTCGGCAACTCCGCTTGGGGTGTAGTAGGCAACGTGCAGGTTTTGGCCGCCCGCATTCTTAAAGTCGCCCTTTATCTTAAATTTGCCGCCGCTGCATGCCGCCATTGCCGTGGCTAATAGCGCGACGGCGGCGAGCAGCAGGGTGTGTGTGAGTTTGCTCATAAATAGAAAAATGCTCGTTTTGGCAAAAGTAGCAAAAAATGCGCTCATCTTCAAAAAAAGCACAAAATGCAGCCTAAATTTTGCAAAGCTGAAAATTATGCGCTACCTTTGCAGCGCTAATAAG
>CALBLR010000437.1 GCA_937896015.1 uncultured Prevotellaceae bacterium
CACCAGCAAGAAGGCGGCCTGAATTTCATCGATGCGGCAGTTTAGCCCCTTGTAGATGTTGTGATAGCGGCGGTCGGCCCCATAGTTGGCAAGGGCGCGAACTGTGGCTGCCAGTTGCTCGTCGTTGGTGGTGACGGCTCCGCCGTCGCCAAGCGCGCCAAGGTTTTTGGTGGGGTAGAAGCTTAAGGCTCCTGCGTTGCCAAGCCCGCCGGTCGCGGTAGTGCCGTTTAGTCCGGCACAACCGGCCCGAGCTCCTATTGCTTGCGCGTTGTCTTCAATCACCTTCAGCCCATATTGCCTGGCTGCATCAACCAGTGTGGCATCGCAGCACGGGGTGCCATACAGGTGAACGGGCATCACCGCCTTCACCCTTGGCGACATGAGCCGCTGCAGCTGTTGTGTGTCGAGGTTCATAGTGTCGGGGCGCACGTCGCACAGCAATGGCTGCAGCCCGTTGTCCGACACGGCCAGCACCGTTGCCACATAGGTGTTGGCTGGCACTATCACTGCGTCGCCGTTGTTCAGCTCGCCCAGTTCCTTGTAGGCCCGCAGAGTGAGCCGCAGTGCGTCGAGGCCGTTGCTCACGGCCACGCAGTGCTTTGTGTGGCACACTTCGGCTATTTTGCCTTCAAGGGCCTCGGTGAACCCGCCGTGCAGATACCGTCCCGACTCCACCACCTGGCATGCGGCTTGTTTCAGCTCGTCCATGTAGGGGGCATTGGCCAGGGCCAAATCAAGAAAAGGATATTGTTTCATTGCTTGTTTCGTTACTTGTTAGTGCTTTGCGCTTTGTGGCGCTTGCATGAGGTGCGCTGCAAGAAATCACTGTAATCGCGCACGTAGTCGCCTTCGTCGTAGCGTTCAGAGGCCAGCACCAGGCACACCGAGCCCGACGAGAAGTTCTCGAGCGTTCTCCATATGCCGGGCACTATCAGCAGCCCCTGGTATGGCCTGTTGAGGCAAAACCGGCGCTTTTCTGCTCCATCGTCGACCACCACGTCAAAGCTCCCGCTTATGGCCACAATCAACTGCCTCAACTGCTTGTGCGAGTGGCCTCCGCGTTCGGCGCCGCCCGGCACGTCATACAGGTAGTAGCAGCGCTTGACGTCAAAGGGCACTTGCACGCCGTTTTCCACCACGGTGAGGTTGCCGTTGCTGTGGTGGTTTTTGTCAAGCTCTATCAGCTTGCAGCTGGCCACCGCCGATGTGCAGTGTGGGTCGGTTTGCTTAGTCATCATTCTGTTTCAGCCTTTTATATTCCGCGTAGTCTTCAATATAGTCGCTGGGGTCGTATTTTTGGTCTGAGATTACGAGCACCACCGAGTTGGTCGAGAAATTATCGATTTTGCGCCACGTCATAGGCGGTACATAAAGCCCATAGTAGGAGCGGGCCATGTGATAGCGCGTCTCGTCGGCACCATTGTCGAGCACCACGTCGAAACTGCCCGACAGTGCCACTATAAACTCTTGCTGCGAGCGGAATGCGTGGCCGTCGCGGTGCTTGCCGCCCGGCACATCGTAGATCCAATAGGTGCGCGCTATGTCAAACGGCACGTTGTCCATGCTTTCGATTACCGACAGGTTGCCGCGTGGGTCGCAAATTTTTGGCAGGCTAATCAGTTCTGGTTTCCTACTGCTCATTTCCGTTGGCCAATGAAATCAAGTATTTGCCATAGTGGTTTTTGCACATTGGCTCGGCCAGTGCAAGCAGCTCGTCGGCGGTGATCCAACCCTTTCGGAAGGCAATCTCTTCAAGCGAGGCCACCTGCACGCCCTGGCGGTTTTCGATGGTCTGGATGAAGTTGGCCGCGTCGAGCATCGACTCGGCCGTGCCGGTGTCGAGCCATGCAAAGCCGCGCCCCAGCGTCTGCACATGCACCCGTCCCTGTTCCAGATAGTGCTGGTTGACCGATGTGATTTCCAGCTCGCCGCGCGCCGATGGCTTTATGTCCTTGGCCACTTTCACCACATCGTTGGGATAGAAATATAGTCCCGTCACAGCGTAGTTCGACTCTGGCCGTTCAGGTTTCTCCACAATTTTTGTAGCCTGGCCATTGGCATCGAACGACACCACACCATAGCGATTGGGGTCTTTCACTGCATAGGCAAACAGGGTGGCGTTACCGCTCTGTGCGGTGCGCTCCACGGCGCCGGTGAGCATGCGTGTGAAGCTTTGCCCATAGAATATGTTGTCGCCAAGCACGAGGCACACGTCATCGCAGCCCACAAATTCTTCTCCAATTATGAACGCCTGCGCCAGCCCTTCGGGGCGCGGCTGCTCGGCATAGCTGAATCTCACGCCTATTTCCTTGCCACTGCCCAGCAGCCGCTTGAATGCGGGAAGGTCGGTGGGGGTGGAAATCACCAGAATGTCTCTGATGCCGGCCAGCATAAGCACCGATATGGGGTAATACACCATAGGCTTGTCGTAGATGGGCACCAGCTGCTTCGACACCCCCTTGGTGATTGGGTAGAGCCTTGTGCCCGAGCCTCCTGCTAAAACTATACCTTTCATATCTTCTTTGTGTGTTAGTTGTTATCTCGAGCATGCGTCAGCGGTTGCCATACATCTGCTCATAATACTTTTGGTAGTCGCCCGATGTCACACTGTCCACCCAGTCTTGGTTGTCCAGGTTCCACCTCACGGTTTTTTCAATGCCCACGCTGAATGGCGTCTCGGGATACCAGCCAAGCTCGGTGGCTATTTTCGTGGGGTCGATTGCATAGCGCATGTCGTGGCCCGGACGGTCGGTGACATATTCAATAAGGCCGTCGCTCACCTTTTCGAGCGGACATTTGAGCAGACTCTGGTACTTAGGCTCGCTGCGCATGATGCGCGCGATGATTGCTATTATCTGCTTCACAATGTTGATGTTGCTCTCCTCGTTGAAGCCGCCGATGTTGTAAACTTCGCCAATGCGCCCGCCTCGCAGCACCATGTCGATGGCCTTGCAGTGGTCATCCACATAAAGCCAGTCGCGCACGTTAAGGCCCTTGCCATACACTGGCAGCTTCTGGCCTGCAAGAATGTTTTTAATCACCAGCGGAATCAGCTTCTCGGGAAAGTGGTATGGCCCGTAGTTGTTGCTGCACCGCGTGATGTTCACCGGAAGACCATAGGTGCTGTGGTAGGCCAGCGTCAGCAAGTCGGCGCTGGTTTTCGAGGCGGAGTAGGGCGAGCGCGGCTCCACAGGGCAGCCTTCGGTGAAGAAGTGCTTGCCGTATGTCTTCAGGTCGTGGCGGTTGCCAATCACTGCTTTCAGCTCAGCGTCGACATTAAGCTCGTGGGCCTCGTCAAAGTCCTTTTTCAGCGAGCCATACACCTCGTCGGTGGATATTTGCAGATACTTTTTCCCCTCCTTATACAGGCATTTGCCGCTGGCATCCTTGCCCAGCATCCACGCCTTGCGGGCGCAGTCGAGCATGTTTTGGGTGCCGAGAATGTTGGTTTCAAGAAACAGCCGAGGGTTGGTGATGCTGCGGTCAACGTGGCTTTCGGCGGCAAAGTTCACCACGTAGTCCACGTCATTGCCGGCAAATATTTTAGACACCAGCTTTTGGTCGCCTATGTCACCTTTTAGAAATTCCACATTTGGCAACTCAATTTCATCCTTTATCGAAATGATGTTGCCCGCATAGGTCAGCGCGTCAAGAATTATTATCCTGATGTCGCTGCCATACTTTTTCAGAATATGCTTCACAAAGTTGGAGCCGATGAAACCGGCGGCACCTGTCACAAGATATGTTTTCATACTAAATTCATTGTTCAAAGCGCCGCATGGCGCACTAAAACGTTGTTAAACCCAGGGGCGAAGCCATATTATTGCCAATACAGCGCAAACCGAACGCACTGCCGGGATGCAGCCCTTTGCAAAGATAGGCATTTTTATCCGCATAAGGCCTAAAAGGTGATAGGATTTTCCTGCTTCACCTGCACGGCTGTGCTGGTTGGCAGATAAAATATTATGATTTGTCTATTATAGCCGTAAAAATATTGATGATTAAAACATAAAGTCGCTAATATGATTTAATTTTGTAATGGAATTCCAATTTTAAAGTTTAAATTAAAGAATGCTTATGAACAAAATTACTCTATTGGCCGTATTGGCAACATCGTTGTTACCCACCCGGAGTTACGCTTCTGTAGACATTACTGACGAGACGTTTCCCGACTATTATTTCCAGAGTTATGTGCTTAGCACCTTCGACAAGGACAAGGATGAAACCCTTAGTGACGCCGAGATAGCAGCGGCCACAACGATTAAAGCAAACAGCAAGAAAATTGCATCGCTAAAAGGCATCGAATACCTCACGGCGCTGACATCGCTTTCGGCAACAAACAACCGCATCACATCGGTAGACTTGAGCAAAAACACAGAATTGACCACTGTGAACTTGAGCACCAACAAACTCACAGGAATCGACTTGAGTGGCTTAAAAAAACTGCAAACGCTTGACCTGCGCAGCAATCCCTCACTGAAGTCGGTGGATGTGAGCAATAATGTAGCCCTCACATCTCTAACGCTTGCCACCGACTCTTTAAGCCAGCTTGATGTGACCAAGAACGTCAATCTAACCTCGTTGTCGGTTAACGGCAATCAGCTTTCCGCAATAGACTTGAGCAATAACCAGGCGCTTACCACTCTAAATCTAAACACCAATCCGCTCACTAACATTGATTTAAGCCATAATGCTGAGCTTACAAGCCTATCGATAGGCTACAATGGATTAAAGAAAATAGACGTGTCGGCACTGAAGAAACTCACATATCTCTACGCCTACCAAGACTCATTGCTGAGTGAACTTGATTTGAGCCAAAACGTGGCTTTAACGTCACTCAACGTGGGCTCTTGCAACTTGAGCAGCATTGACTTGAGTAAAAACACTTCGCTGAAAAACCTCACAGTGTCGGAGAATCCGTTCACATCAATCGATTTGTCGGCCTTGGCCAGTCTGACCACTCTATATTGCAACGAAAGTAAGGTGTCGTCACTTGACTTGAGCGGAAACACAAGTTTGATCTCGCTGTATTGCTATGACAATCCGAATTTGTCGTCGCTCGAACTGTCGAAGTGTGCCAGCCTGTCGAACCTGAATTGCAGCGGCTCAAACATCAGCAGCATTGATCTGAGCCACAACACCGCATTGACATTTCTGAATATTCGCGACAACAAGCTTTCGGCAATCGACTTGTCGCCGCTCACCAAAATGCGTTCGCTCTACATCGATGGCAACCGGCTGCCCAGCGTGGACGTGACCAAACTCACTGCAATGACCACATTTTGGTGCAACGGCAACCTGCTTGAGGCGCTCGACCTGAGTCAGAACACTGCTCTAACCACGCTCGTGTGCCACAGCAATGCATTAAAGTCGCTTGATGTGAGCAAAAACGCTAAGCTGACAACAATAAATGCCCACGGCAACCATTTAAACTCTATCGACCTCACGCCTAACACACGTGTGTCATCGCTTGATTTGAGCAACAACGGCCGCGTTGTGGCTGTAGACAAGCGCACCGACGAGTCGGGCAGCACTGTTTACTATATCCCTACTGCCGATATCGAGTCGCGCATTGCCGATGGCTTTAAAATGGCTAATGTGACCGATGGTAGCTGGGTAGGCGCTAAGATTGCCTCGATTGACGGTGCTGAGGCTCTCGTTATCGAAGCCGACACCATCACTTATCAGTATGAAACTGGCTACACTGGCTCGCGCGATGCCGTAAAGACGGCAACATTCTATTTCACGTATGGCAAGGTGGTTTCTGGAATCGATAAAACCACTATTGGCCAGGCATGTAAAGTGTATGCCAGCCATGGCTGCATACATGTTGACTGCCCGTCGGCGTTCATTGTAAGCGTGCTCGACTTTGCCGGCCGCGAGGTATATAGTGGCACAGACGGTGTGATTGCCGTTCAACCAGGGGCCTACATTGTGAAGGCAGGCAACTGTGTGTCGAAGGTTGTGGTGTATTAACAGGAAAAGTCGCCAGACAGATGACAAAGTTAAATATTATATCATCGCTTTTGCTTGCTCTATGCATAGGAGCAGGAGGCAATGCCATGGCAGGAGTGCCAATCAGCAGCGCGAATTTTCCGGACGCAGTGCTGCGTAATTATGTTACAACACACTTCGACACTAATGCCGACGGTGAGCTCAGTGACACGGAAATAGCTGCAGCCGACTCGGTAAACCTGTATAAGTCGCATTGCTCCTCACTAAAAGGAATAGAGTGGCTTACTGCGCTAAAGCACCTTAACTGCAGTGTGAACGGTCTGACTGAGGTGGATGTCAGCCACAATGCCGAATTGCGCTACTTAAATGTGTATTCCACCTATGTGAGCAAACTCAACATTAGCGGCAACGCAAAACTCGAAAAGCTCGTGTGCAGTTATGCTGCTCTTGATTCGCTTGACGTGTCGGCTTGTGTCAATTTGGTTGAACTCAACTGTCAGCTCAACAAAATTTCCAAACTCGATGTGAGCCATTGCCCCGAACTGTCAGTGCTCAATTGTGCAACTAATTCCCTGAACGCGCTCGACGTGAGTAAAAACCCCAAGCTCCGTGAACTTTATGTGTTCGACAACGGGCTCAAGGCTCTTAGGCTTGATTCAAACGCAAAACTTGTGTTGCTTAATTGCACTGGCAACAAGCTTGATTCGCTCGATGTGAGCCACAATACGCGACTCACGTCGCTCTATTGCTCCGAAAACAACTTGCACCGGCTCGATGTGTCTAAAAACAAACGGCTTTCACTGCTGATGTGCGCCAGCAATGAATTGACTCAACTTGATGTGTCGGGATGTGTTTACCTCTCGGCTATTGACTGCTCGCACAACGACATATCCGACCTTGATGTCAGCCAGAATGCAGATGTGGTTTCGATCAACTGCTCATACAACAAGCTGCGTTCGCTTGATGTGAGCCACAACACCGACTATTTGAGCACGCTTAAGTGTGATGGCAACCAGTTGGCGTCACTCGACTTGAGCCATAACAAGAAGCTTGCCACGCTGTCGGCCAGTGAAAACGCACGGTCAATATCGGTGGAGCGTTGGGTAAAGTCGCCCGGCGACACTATAGCTTTTGTCCCTGTTGATAGCTTGCCTGCCATTCTGGACGGTGGATTTGACTTTGCAAGGCTTAACCAGACAAGTATAACTGGCGGCAGTATTGCTACTCATGCCGATGGCCGCAAAATTTTGGCATTCAGCGGCTCAGAACTGAAATATGATTACAGCACAGGCTGCATAAGCAGTAGTGGCGCATCAACGGTTACATTCACATTGCGTGCTGATGGTGGCGGAACGCCTTCATCGGGAATTGAAGAGGTGGCCGATGCCGGAAAGCAATTGCTGTCGTTGGCTTACTACAGCATTGGTGGCACTTTTGCCGGTTATGTGCGGCCAACTGCCCGTGGCGTATATGTGCAGGTTTGCAGATATGCCGATGGCTCTGCCCGATCAACTAAGGTGCTGATTAAGTAAAGCATTAGGCTACTCTAAGTATTTGATTGGTTTCAACACGTTTAGCACAGCCATGCTAAGCGTGTTTGGAACCAATTTTTATGATAGCTCTATTGCAAGCCAATAGCATTAGGCTGAATAGTGCCAGTACGACAAAAAAGGGGCGTGGCAATCAATTGATTGCCACGCCCCGAGTGCGTTATCTGAATCGGCGTTGCCGCCAGTGTCAGTACATGTTGCGTTAGTCAGCGTTCAGGTTGATACGCTTCAGGTCAGTTGCCTTGAGGTCCTTGTCGGCCTTAGCCAGATACTGGGCAACGGTGTTCTTAGAATCGTCAGCCTCGTAAATCTGCTCCATGAGCACGTTCTCCTGGAAGAACTTGTTCATACGGCCATTGGCAATGTTCTCAATCATCTGCTGGGGCAGGTTTGCCTCTTTCTCAGCGGCAACCTTAGCCTTCAGGTCACGGATTTCCTGAGCCTGAGCCTCAGTGATGCTGCCCTTCATAATACCCTCGTTCAGGTGCTCCTCGCTCTCAGCGATGTAGAGGTTGAAGCCAGCCTTCTTAAGTGCATTTTCAACGGCCTTCTTCACTTGCTCGGTCTTTGTCTTCTCAACGGCAAGCTTGCGCTCCTCGTCGATAGTGGCCTGCGGAATCTGCTCGCGTGTGGCGGCAATCGGGTTCATTGAAGCCACCTGCATTGCCACGTTTTTGCCAACCTGTGCGTCCACGTCAGCCTTGTTGAAGCCTACCAAAGTGGCCAGCTTCTTATTGAAGTGGTTGTAGCTTGCCACGTAGGGAGCCTCAAGGCTCTCATATGCGCCAAGTTCCATCTTCTCGCCGGTGATACCGCTGAGCTCGGTGATGAGCTCGGGCACTTTCTTGCCCTCAACCTCAAACTCCTTGAGGTCGTCGAGTGTTTTCACCTTGCCTGCAACTGCTGCATTGAGAATCTTGTTGGCAAGAGCCACAAACTTCTCGTTAGAAGCCACAAAGTCGGTTTCGCACTTCAGGGCAACGATTGCGCCAAAGCCGTTCTCAGTCTTGGCGAATGCCACACCCTCGGCTGCGCTGCGGTCCTCGCGCTTTGCTGCGATGGCCTGGCCGCGCTTGCGAATCAATTCAATTGCCTTGTCCAAATCATTCTCTGCCTCGATGAGAGCCTTCTTGCAATCTACGAGACCTGCTCCTGTGAGCTTGCGGAGCTTCTGAATGTCGGCTATAGTAACTGCCATAATTAGTTGTTCCTGTTAATTGATTGTTGTGTTATAATTAATTACTCTGCTTTTTCCTCTTCGGCGGCTGCCTGGGGTGCCTCTGCCTCTTCGGCCTTGGGGGTAGCCTCTGCTGCCTTGTGGCTCACGCGGGCGCGACGCTTGCGCGGTGCGCGGTCTTCACCTTCGGCGCTGGCATCCTTGTTGTCAACCTTCTCAACCTTGCGCTCCTCAAGACCCTCTTTGATGGCCTCGCACACAGCGCTGAGGATGATGTCGATTGACTTCGATGCGTCATCGTTGGCCGGAATCACGAAATCTACAGTGTCAGGATCACTGTTGGTGTCCACGATGCCGAATACGGGAATACCGAGGCGGTTGGCCTCCGACACGGCGATGTGCTCTTTCAGCACGTCAACCACAAACAGAGCTGACGGCAGACGGTTAAGGTCGGCGATGCTGCCCAGGTTCTTCTCCAGCTTTGCGCGCTGGCGAGTCACCTGCAGTTTCTCGCGCTTCGACAGGTTGTCGAATGTGCCGTCTTTTGTCATCTTATCGATCGAAGCCATTTTCTTAACGGCTTTGCGGATTGTGGGGAAGTTGGTGAGCATGCCGCCCGGCCAGCGCTCAATCACGTAGGGCATGCCCACCGATTGTGCGTGTTCTTCCACCACCTGCTTTGCCTGCTTCTTTGTGGCTACGAAAAGCACCTTCTTGCCCGACTTTGCAATCGACTTGAGGGCATTTGCTGCCTCCTCAAGCTTAGCCTGGGTCTTGTAGAGGTCGATGATGTGGATACCGTTGCGCTCCATGAAGATGTAGGGAGCCATTGCGGGATTCCATTTACGCTTTAAGTGGCCGAAGTGACATGTGGCTTCGAGTAACTGTTCAAAACTTGGTGTTTGCATTTTAATTCTTTCTTTTTGTTTACATTCAACTTAAATCAATTGCATAGTAGCCATTGCTCTGCGTCTCTGATTCTTTTTTTGCAGGCTCAGTGAGTCTATGCAATTTGGATACTAAACTCTCTATCACAGTAGAGCATAGCGCAGTTGTCGGTAAATATCGTGCCGGCAATATTAACGCTTGCTGAACTGGAATCTCTTGCGTGCTTTGGGACGTCCTGGCTTCTTGCGCTCTACGGCACGCGGGTCGCGTGTCATGAAGCCTTCCTTGCGCAGGGCTGCCTTGTCTTCGGGGTTGATCTTAACGAGTGCGCGGGCAATTGCCAGGCGCAGAGCCTCGGCCTGTCCCTTGTAACCACCGCCTACGAGGTTTACCTTGATGTCGTACTTCTCTGCTGCTTCCAGTGTGTTGAGCGGCTGCTTAACAATGAATTGCAGGATTGGAGATGGGAAATATTCACCCAGAGTGCGCTTGTTCACTGTGATTTCGCCCTTGCCCTCGCTGAAATATACGCGAGCGACAGCTGCTTTGCGGCGACCTACTGCATTAATTTTTTCCATACTTCAATCTTTATTTAAGTTTGTTGATGTCAATTACTTTAGGATTCTGTGCCTCGTGGGGGTGTACGTTGCCGTTGTACACGTGCACGTTCTTGAGCAGCTGAGCGCCCAGACGGTTCTTCGGGAGCATGCCCTTAATCACCTTGATAAACAGGGGGTGCTTGCCGGGCTTCAGATCCTTCTTTAAAGATTTCTGTTGCAGTATGGCAGGGCTTGCGAAGCGCTGACCACCGGGATAGCCGGTGTAAGAAACGTACTGGCGTTTCTCCATCTTGTCGCCTGTGAGGACGACTTTGTCGGCGTTGATGATAATCACGTTATCTCCGCAGTCCATGTGAGGAGTGTAGCAGGGTTTGTACTTGCCGCGCAGAATTTTTGCGACTTTTGCGCACAGACGACCCAGCACTTGATCGGTAGCGTCGATCACTACCCATTCTTTCTGAATGTCTTCGGCTTTTGCCGAAACAGTCTTGTAGCTTAAAGTGTTCACTTTATAAATTCCTGATTAAATGTTAATTAAATATCCTTAGGCGCACTAATCACACGGCCAAATGCTTTCGTTTTGCCCTTGAATCAATCAATTTTGGATATAATCGGTCTGCAAAAGTACTAATTATTTGCTCAATTTCAAACAGTTGCTTGTGGCAAATACCCCGTAATATGCAAGGCTACACAATATTTAACTTTATTTTATACTTGCTTTTGCCCCCTGCAAAAAAGCGCAACCGCTGACGCAGCTTGATGTGTGTGCTGCGCCAGCGGCTGCTTATGGCCCTCTATTATTATGCTGGTTAGGGCTCGCGGCCCTCCACTATTGCTTCGGTGTCGTGGGCTATCATATATTCCTCATCGGTGGGTATCACCACAACCTTAACTTTCGAGTCGGGAGTGCTGATTATGCCCGACTTGCCGTGAAGTGTGGCGTCGTTGGCTTTCTTGTCGAGTGTGATGCCCAGGTAGCCGAGGCTGTTGAGCACCACTTCGCGTGTGCCAAACTGGTTCTCGCCAACGCCGCCGGTGAACACTATTATGTCCACGCCGTTCATCTCAGCGGCATATGCGCCGATGTATTTTATTATTTTCAGCTCATACATGTCGAGTGCAAGCTGCGCCTTGGGGTCGTGCTTCACTTCAGCGCCTTCCACTATCTCACGCATGTCGCTCGACAGTTCCGAGATCGCCATCACACCGCTCTTCTTGTTTATGATGTTGAGCATCTCGGCAGGTGTCAGTTTGTATTTGTCCATGAGGAACAGCAGTGCTCCCGGATCCACATCGCCCGAGCGTGTGCCCATCATCAGTCCTTCGGTGGGGGTCAGGCCCATGCTGGTGTCGATGCTCTTGCCGCCCATCACAGCCGTGATGCTGGCACCGTTGCCAATGTGGCAGCATATTATCTTCTGGTCCTCATATTTCACGCCCAGGTATTCGCACACTTTGCGCGACACGTAGCGGTGGCTTGTGCCGTGGAAGCCGTAGCGGCGCACGTGGTCCACGGTGTAGTATTCGTTGGGAATGGGGTAGCGGAATGCCTTTGGCTCCATCGTCTGGTGGAATGCTGTGTCGAACACTGCCACTTGGGGCACATTTGGCATAATGGTGGAGATGGCTTCGATGCCGGCCATGTTCACGGGGTTGTGCAGCGGGGCTATGCCGTAGCACTCCTTGATGGTCTCCTTCACCTCTTCGGTTATGAGCATGCTCTTGTTGAACCGCTCGCCTCCGTGCACCACTCGGTGGCCCACGGCGTCGATTTCTTCATAGCTGCCTATGCAGCCATACTCTTTGCTTGTCAAGTAGTGCAGTATGGCCTCGATTGCGCCCTCGTGGTCGTTTGCGCTCAGGTGGATTTCTTTTTTCGACCCGTCGTTCAGCTTCAGCTTAATGAAGCAGTTAGGCAGTCCTATTTTTTCAACTCCGCCCTCGGCAAGCACCTTGTTGGCTTTAATCTCTATCAGCTTGTATTTCACGGAACTGCTTCCGCAGTTCAGCACCAATATGTTCATAAGTTGCTATTGATAAAATTGTTTAGTATGTGTTCTCGTTTTTAATGTCTCAGTGTCTTGCTATTGCCTGGTTGCATGTGAGCAGAATCGTCTTGTAGATGTCTTCAGGCGAGCAGCCTCTCGACAAGTCGTTGACCGGAGCTGCAAGACCTTGCAGCACAGGGCCTACGGCTGTGGCTCCTGCTATGCGCTGCACCAGTTTGTAGGCAATGTTGCCCACTCCCAGGTCGGGGAACACCAGCACATTGGCTTTCCCTGCCACTTGGCTGCCAGGTGCCTTTGTGGCGGCCACGCTGGGCACAATGGCTGCATCGGCCTGCATCTCGCCGTCGATGTCAAGCTCGGGACACATTTCCTTGGCGAGCTTGGTGGCTTCCACCACTTTGTCCACTTTTTCGTGGCTTGCGCTGCCCTTGGTCGAGAAGCTGAGCATGGCAATGTGTGGGCTTATGCCGGCAAGCGTTTTGGCCGTCTCGTTGGTCGACACGGCAATCTGCGCCAGCTGCTTTGCGTCGGGGTCAGGGATCACTGCGCAGTCGGCAAACACCATTATGCCGTTTTCGCCATAAGGCGAGCCTTCGGGCATCAGCATGATGAACGCTCCCGACACAGCGCTTACGCCCGGGGCTGTCTTCAGCACTTGGAATGCGGCGCGCAGCACGTTGCCTGTGGTGTTCTGCGCGCCAGCCACCTGGCCGTCGGCCTCACCGTGCTTTATGAGCAGACAGCCGAGGTACAACGGGTCCTTTATCTTCTTGCGCGCGTCCTCAAGTGTCACACCTTTTTTCTTGCGCAGCTCGTAGAATGTTTGCGCATATTTCTCGTTGGCTTGCTCGTCGTTGGGGTCAACGATTCGTGCTTTGCCTATATTTTGCAGTCCCAGTTCAGCTGCTTTGGCGGCAATTTCCGTTGCATCGCCTATTAGTATTATGTCGGCCACGCCGTTGGCCAGAATCTTGTCGGCGGCCTGCATTGTGCGGGGCTCGGTGCTTTCGGGCAAAATTATGCGTTGCTTGTTTGCAATTGCTTTGTCCTCTAATCGCTTGAATAGATCTTTCATTTCTTGGTTTTTATTTTTTACTATTTGCAAATTTAGTTCTTTTATTCCTAAACTCAAATTTTTTCGTTGTCAAACTTCGTGGCTACACATTATATATAATGTAATCTTGCTATAGTCCGGTTGGTGGATATTACAGATTGTGTGTTGCAGATGCATTGCTCTGAAAATCATATCGTTATCGTAATTGTGCGCAGCGGTTTGCATAATCAGGCAAGAATTGCTAATTTTGCAACTAAATCAATTAAGACAGACAACACAGATTTAAATGTTAAAGATAAAGCGGCTATACTTATTCATTCTGCAAACGTTTTTGCCCCAGTTCATGATGACGTTTTTCATCTGCCTCTTTATCGTCATGATGCAGTTCCTGTGGAAATACATCGACGAACTTGTGGGTAAAGGCCTTGCCGTAAGTGTGATAGGTGAGTTGTTCTTTTATGCGGCGCTCACGATGATTCCATTGGCTCTGCCTCTTGCCATCTTGCTGGCTTCGCTCATGACGTTCGGCAACCTTGGCGAGCATTTTGAATTGACGGCCATGAAGGCTTCTGGCGTCTCGCTAATCAGGGTCATGAAGCCACTCATCGTTTTCATCTCTCTGATAGCCATCGGAGCGTTCTTTTTTCAAAACGATGTGCTTCCTAAGGCTCAGGTCAAAATGTGGACGCTGCTTTTCTCCATGCGCCAAAAGTCGCCGACGCTCGACATTCCAGAGGGGGCCATCTACAGTCAGATTCCAGGATACAACC
>CALBLR010000438.1 GCA_937896015.1 uncultured Prevotellaceae bacterium
ATTTGCCGTCGTGCAGATATATGCCCCCGTGGGTCACGCGGCCGGTGGCGCTGTTGCCGAAGAACAGCAGGTCGCCAGGCTGGCACTGCTGCCAGTCGCTGCCCTTGATTTTGAGGCCGGTGAGTGCCTGCTGCGAGGCGTCGCGCTGCAGAATGATGGCATTGCTGAAATAGCTCACCTTGCTAAGGCCGGAGCAGTCGGTGACCTTGGTGGACGTGCCGCCCCACAGATAGCTCGAGCCCATCATGCGGAAGGCAGTCTTCTCGATTTGCTCCACGCTGAAGTCTTGCTTGCTCCAGGCGGCGAAGTCGGCCACGCAGTTCTTCTCCACATAGCCCTGTCGGCCGTCGGGGGTGGCAAGCAGCACCCACTTGCCTTTTTCTCCCTTGTATTCAAGCACGTTGCCCTGCACAAGGTCGGTGACGGTCTGGTCGCCCTTGGGCTCAGTCACCAGGCGGGTGTCGTAGACGGTGACGATGCACCGGCGCGCGGCCTTCCACTGCTGCAGCTTGCCTGGGGTGACAAAGGTGAGCGAGTTGCCGGGCACATAGGCTATGTAGCTGTCGGGCGTCTGCACGCGATACCAGTCGCCGTCGGCGGCAATCACCTTCACGGGAGTGCCCATTATGGCTTGTGTGGCCATTTCGGCCGAGTGTGCTCCGCTGGTGCGCAGCGTGGCTATCGAGAGTTTCACCAGAGCCCAGCGGTGGTCGGCCGGCAGCGAGTTTTCAAGCACTATAAGCTGGTTGCTGCACTGCCCCACTCCGGCCTTGGCCAGAGCCTGCGTCACAGCGTCTTTTTGCTCTTGAGTGCCCACGGTGCCCCATATGGTGGGCACGCCGTTCTGGTCGATGGTGTTCACGTCCCACACGGCAGTGCGCTTGTCGGGGGCAATTTCCTTCTTAAGGTTTTGCAGCACCTCGGCCACGCTTTGCGCCGCCGCGGGCTGCCATGCTGCCAGAGCCATGGCGCCGGCAAGCAGTGCGTTTGCTATCTTCTTCATTGCGTCTTATTAATGTTGTCTTAGTTGAGTCGATTGAATTATTTCACCACGCCCAGCGGCTCCATGGAGTCGAGGCTGAAGTGCGAGTGCCACTTGTCGTAATAGAGGTTGCCTCCGCGCCACTCCACCTCTCCGGCCTGGAAGTCGACCGTCTCGCTGCGGATATACTTTTTGGCGGGCGACAGCGGCTGCCCCACGGCCTCGTTGCTGGCCATGCGGTACACGTCGAGGCCGCTGGCATAGTAGTCTTCCATGCTGGTGTCCACCACATCACGCCCGAACGACGGGTCGACGGGCACCCAGCCCACGCCCTCGTAGTAGGTCTCGGCCCAGTCGTGGAAGTTGAGCGCGCCGGGGTGCAGCATGTAGCCGCTCTCCCAGCGCGAGGGAATGCCCAGGGCGCGCGTCAGGGTGATGTAGAGCAGCGCCACCTGGCCGCAGTCGCCGTGGCGGTTGAGCAGCACATACTCGGGGATGTTGGCAATGGTGCTGTATTCGCGGGCGCCGGCCCAGGGAAACTGGCGGCTTATCCAGCAGTATATCATGTTGGCCTGCAGCACGGGGTTGGTCTCGCTGCCCACAATGCTGCGGGCCAGGCTGCGCAGCGAGTCGGTGATGACCACGTGGCGGCCCTCGCTGCCCGTGTACAGCTTATAGTCGTCCTTGCTCTTGTCGTAGGGCCTGGCCATGGCCAGCAGGTCTTGCTTGGCAATGTGGCGCTCGCCCACGTCGTAGCTGAAGGTGTATTCAAAGTGCGTGGGCTTGCCCTTCTCGGCCTTGGCCTCCATATACACGGTGTGGTGCTTGCTGCCCTCACTGTAGGTGACGTCGCGGTTGGCCGACTCAAGCTTGATGTTGCGCTGGCGCATGTTGGCGTAGGGGAAGGGCATCCACACGCGCAGCGTCTCGCCTGCCGGCACGGCGTCGGCATTGACGTCGAGGGTGAATGTGACGCGGGCGTGGTGCCAGTCGCGCACGCCGGCATTGTCGCTGGGGTGGCTCATGGCGCGGGCATAGTAGCCACGGTATTGCTCAAACGCCTCTTCCTTGTCCTGCTGATGCTGCTCGGCCAGCTCGTCGGCCATGAGCCACAGGTTGCGCACGGCCTTGCGAAACCAGCACTCCTTGCCGTCGATGTTCATCACCTCGAGTTTGCGCTGGCCCTTCCAGGCCTCTATCTGCTCGTCGGTGACCTGAGGCATGCGCTCGCGAATCTGCTTCACGCCGTCGGCAGGGTCGAGGGTGAAGTCCATGCGTATGCGCTGCATTATCTGCCTTATCGAGTCGATTTGCACCGCGGCGGCCTTGCGCTCGCCGCGCGGCAGAGAGTTCATGATTTTCTCAGCCTTCTTAAATTCGCCCTGGGCCACACAGCGGTCTACGGTGGCGCGCCAGGGCGCATTGCCGGCGGCGGCACACACGCCTATCGAGGCGGCAGCCATCAGAGCCATTAACGAAAGTCTCGTCTTCATCCACAAATTGAATTATCGGGTTACATTAATTAAACCACGGCCTTGCCCAAGCAGAGACTGTGTATATTACTTACAAAAATACAATAAAATTTCATTTCATCGGCTATAATCTTTGACTTCATTAGCCGCAAGGCATCAGTTTTTTGAAATTTGTTGCCAAATATACTATTTTTTATTAATTTAGCGCATCATCAACATTAACACCCTACACGCTATGGACATCAACGAGGCTATAAAGTTGCGCCACTCGGTGAGGGCCTACACGGCCCAGCCACTAAGCGACGAGGAAAAGAGCATACTGAACAGTTGCATCGCCGACTGCAACGCCAAGGGCCACCTGCGGCTGCAGCTGGTGTGCAGCGAACCCAATGCCTTCAAATGCTTTTTGGCACGTTACGGCAAGTTTAGCGGCGTGGCCAACTACATTGCCATGGTCGGCCCAAAGGGCGACAGCCTGGACGAGCGCGTGGGATACTTTGGCGAGCGGGTGGCCCTGCTGGCACAGACGCTGGGGCTCAACACGTGCTGGGTGGGAATGTCGTATAAAAAAGTGGAAGGGGCCTACACGGTGGGCAGCGGCGAGAAGCTGGTGTGCCTGGTGGCTCTGGGCCACGGCGCCACACAGGGCGTGCAGCACCGCTGCAAAAAGGCTGCGCAGGTGAGCCGCAACCTGAGCGGGGCTGCTGAGCCGCCCGAGTGGTTTGAGCGCGGAGTGGAGTCGGCACTGCTGGCCCCCACGGCTCTCAACCAGCAAAAATTCACCTTCACACTGCTGCCCGACGGGCGCACGGTGAGGGCCGAGGCCGGCCGGGGCTTCTACACCAAGGTGGACCTGGGCATAGCCAAATATCACTTTGAGGCTGGCGCCGGGGTGAGCAACTTCGGGTGGGAGGAGTAAGCCCCCACCCTTCCGCGGCAAGAGTGCGGCGGCCATCAAGCCGCCCCACCTTGCCGCGCATGCACACACACTTTGCCATGATGCCATGCACACGGCGCCAACAGACGGACAACAACGATTGCAACATATATATTTTACTAACTAATAATAATAACAACACAAGAGAAAACAAGGTATGAAAAAAAGACTACTTTTCGTGCTTGCAGCCCTGCTCACCATCTTGCCACAGGTGGCAATGGCGGCCGAGCTGACGTGGTCGTTCGACTGGCCAAAGAGCGCCACCGACAAGACCTCGGAAGGATTCTACAACTTCGGCAGCAGCGCAGTGGAGAAAGATGTGTACACCGCCACAATGAACGGTGTGGAATGGAGCGCCTCGGCAGTGGGCACACACCGCTATGCCTACACCAAGACCAGCGGCCAGTACATTGGCAGCGCGGGCGAGGCCCCCACCAGCGCCACCCTGTGGACCACAGGCTTTGTGGGCAAGGTGAAGGCGGTGCGCATATCGGCGCGCGTGCAAAAGGACACCTATGCCGGCACAGTGGCCGTGAGCGTCAACGGCCAAGCCTACCAGTGCGCAGGCAGCGCCACGGCAAGCCTCAATGGCACCGTGGCCGAGTATGAGTTTACCACAGCCGGCGGCGCCGTGCCGCAGGAGGGCAAGCTGCAAATCGACCTGAAGCAGACCAGCGACCAGCGCGGCCCGCTGTATGTGAAAAAGCTCGAGGTGGTGTATGAGCAGGAGGCGTCGGCCGTGGCCGCACCGATGTTCACCCCTGCGGCAGGCACATACGACGCTGCCCAGCAGGTGACCATCAGCGCCGCCAAGGGCGACATCTACTACACCACCGACGGCAGCAACCCGCGCATTGAGGGCGGCACGCGCCAGCAGTATGCCGGCCCCGTTGCAGTGGCCGCCACCGCCACGCTCAAGGCCGTGGCCAAAGACGGCGACACCTACAGCGATGTGGCCGAGGCCAAATATGTGATTCGCAAAGACCCGCAGCTCAAATTCTACAAGGACAGCGTGGCCATCAACTCGGGCGACGACGGATATGCCGACCTGCTCAACCCCAACAAGCTCTCGCCCATCACCTACAAGTCGTCGGCATGGGACGTGTGCTCGGTCGACAAAGACGGCATCCTGTATTCGTCGTATGTGAAAGCGACCCAGACGGTGACCATCACGGCCACATTTGCCGGCAATGCCGACTATCTGCCGGGCACGGCCACCATGAAGGTGACCGTGGTGGCGCGCACGCCGCTCAAGACGCCCGTGGTGACGCCCAACGGCGGCACATTCACCGAGCCTGCGCAAGTAAAAATCAGCACCGACGACGCCAACGCCGTCACCATTTGGTACTCCACCAGCGTGAAGAGCGCCGAGGAGTTTGAAGAGAGCGACTCCACCCAGTCGGTGGTGGTAGAGGGCAAGGAGGCCACACTCACCATCGACAAGACGTGCACGCTGTATGTGATGACGCGCGGCTACAACGTGAACAGCGATGTGGTGGAGGCAAAATTTGTGATCAACGAGCCGCTTGAGGCCGACTTCACCACCGACAAGGCGCTGAAGACGGTGTATGCCCAGGGATTTGACTCGGCCGACGGCATGACCGGCTGGACCGCTGGCAGCGGCTGGAAGCTGGCCAACAAAAACTTTGGCAAAATCGACGCCAGCGATGTGACTTCGATTAGCATAGGCTACAACGACGGCAACGGCTCATCGACGCTCGAAAGCCCCGAGCTGACCATAGGCGACGGAAGCAAGGTGGAATTCTACGCCTACTTCCAAGCCCCCTACCTCATCTACGGCAAATGGACGTTCAACGTGACCGACCAGGCCACAGGCCAGAGCACAACGCTGCTCAACGCCTTCAACTGGGCGCAAGACAACGCCTACACCGGCCCCAACTGGAACAAGTTCAGCTTCGATCTCGCCGCCTACGCCGGCAAGAAGGTGAAATTCCAATTCCTGTATCCGTTCGGCGGCGAAGACCTCGCCATCGACGGCTTCCGCATAGCGCAGCCCGACCCTGCCGCAGCCGAGACGATACGCATATTCGAGGGCGACAGCATAGTGTTCACCAGCACCTCGAAGGGCGACCCCGAATCGCTCAAATGGGAGTTTCAGGGCGGCTCACCCGAAAGCAGCACGGCCCAGAGCCAGGCGGTGAAGTATGACGCCGCAGGCACCTACGACGTGACCCTGACCGCCACACGCGGCCAGCAGACGGCCACCAAGACGCGCAAGGCCATGGTGGTGGTGGCGCAGAAGGCCCCCACGGCGCTCATAGGTCTGCCCGAGGAGGGATATGAGTCGCCCTTCGTGGGCGTGTTTGTGCCCCTCAATGTGCCCGTCAAGTTCCGCGACCTCTCCTCGGGCAGCCCCACTGCGTGGAACTGGGTGTTCCAGAACGCCGACATCGACAAGAGCACCGAGCAGAACCCCACAGTCACGTTTGTGAAAAAGGGCACCGTGAGCGTTGGCCTCACAGCCAAAAACGCCGCCGGACAGAGCAACGACATTCTGCAATATGCCATCCAGGCCGGCGGAGCGCAATATGTGTGGAACATCAGCAGCGAGGAGAACTCCAGCCTGCAGAAGATTGCCCTGGGCTACTATGGCAACTATGCGGGCAGCAACTGGCTGGGCATCGACAAATATGCCGAGCGCTACCAGGCTCCGCTGGCCGACGCAACCATCGACAGCCTCAACATATACTTCGCATCGGTGACGAGCATCAACCCCAGCGACGAGATTAAGGTGACCATCAACGCCGTGGCCGACAACCGCGAGCCTGGCGAAGTGCTGGCTTCGGCCAGCGTCAAGGCCGGCGACCTGAAGTATAGCGACTACGACTATCTGGCCACCACGCTCAAGCTCGACAAGACGGTGAAGCTGGCCAAGGGCACGCCGTTCTTCATCACCGTGGGCCCATTCCCCAACGGCTCGATGGAGACATCGCCCTACACCAGCGACGACATTGCCATATTCTGCCTGCGCCGCCCCGTGGGCCAGAAGACCACCACATGGCAGCTGGTGGAAGACCAGGATGAAAAGGGCAACGGCCTCGGCACCTACAAGTGGTATGAAAACACCGACGACCCCGTGTCGATGGCCATAGCGCCAGTGGTGAGCTACGACGGCGTGGCCACTGGCGTGACCGACGCCACCATGCCCAAGGCCGAGGCGGTGATAACCGACGTGTACACCATCGACGGCCGCCGCATAGCAGCGCCGCGCAAGGGCGAGATTAGCATCGTCCGCTACAGCGACGGCACCTGCCGCAAAGTGATAGTGCGCTAAGCGCCATCACCACATCAACCCACCCACGAATCAGGGCCACCCGGACAGCCGTCCGGGTGGCCCTGATTCGCATTGCTCCCCCTGCAGCGCGAAACAACTCGGCTGTAGGGACGTGGCATGCCACGTCCACCGCAATTTAATGCCAATCAGTCGATTACAGTGCGGGGCATCTGGTGTGATTTTGCTTTCGTGGGCTGGTTTGCTGGGGGGCTACGCCCGGCGGACGCGGCATGCCGCGTCCCTACAACAACTGGCTGATTTTGTGCGGTTTAATACAACATTGTTTTTTTCAAACTATGGTTTCAGCAATGCCACAATTCAGGAATCATCGTACCATTATCTTTTTTATGACATATACTATGCTATACTAATCTGAATTTGCTTATTTTTGCACTAAAACAATTACGCAAATGGGCAACCGTCATCAGTTTAGAGCCAATTGGCAT
>CALBLR010000439.1 GCA_937896015.1 uncultured Prevotellaceae bacterium
CTTTGAGGGCAGCGGCACAGCCGAAGCACCATACTTGATAAAAAACATTGAAGACTACAACAAACTTGCCGATTTCGTCAAGGGCACAGGCTTCGACTACGAGGGCAGCCACTTTAAGCTGATGGCCGACCTCGACTTCACCGGCCAAAACTTTAATGCAGTGGCCGACGGCCCCAACGGATTTGCCGGCGATTTCAACGGCAACGGCAAAACGCTGAAGGGCATCAGCTACGACAGTCATGACGACAAGGGCACCACGGGCCACGCCGTGTTTGGCACCGTGCTTGCCGCTGGTTCGGTTCACGACCTCACCATCGACGCCACCAGCAAGTTTGGCTCATACACCAAGGCGGCGGCGTTTGTGTCGTCGCTCTACGGCAAGGCTTATAACCTCACCAACCGCGCCGCAGTCACCGCCGGCAACAACTATGCTGGCGGCATTGCAGCCACTGCCAACGGCGGCGCAAGCATAAGCCGCTGCGTCAACTATGGCGATGTGAGCGCGGCCTACGGCTATGCAGGCGGCATCTTTGCCACCAGTGTGGCGAGCGCAGCCATTGCAGTAGACAGCTGCCGCAACGAGGGCACGATTTCGGGCACAAGCTATCTGGGCGGCATCGCCGCTCAGGCTTCGGCCATAATCACCGCATCGAGCAATGCGGGCGACATCGTGTCGTCGGCCAAATATGCGGCAGGACTTGTGGGCGCGGCCCTTGTGCCGTCGTCGGCATCATTCTGCCACAACACTGGCGACGTGGCCGCCGTTGAGTCGGCCGGAGGTCTCTTTGGCCAAGTGGCTCACCACTCGGGCAGCGACCGCTGCGCCATCGACAGCTGCTACAACACAGGCTCGATAACGGCAGTCACCAGTTCAAAGAAGAAGTCTTACTATCTGGGCGGCCTTGTGGGCTATGCCGGCCGCGGACTCACCGTGAAACGCAGCTACAACACTGCCGACGTCATGCCCGAGTCGGCCGACATCACCCTCTACACCGTGGGTGGCCTTGTGGGCACTTCGAGCGGCTCGAGCACAGGCTACAACTACTTCACCGACAGCTGGAACTCTGGTAGCGTGAAGGGCTATAACAATGTGGGCGGCATAGGCGGCGTGATTGGCGGCGACACCACAGCCATTGTCACTCGCTGCCACAACCTGGGCAGCATCGAGAGCACATGCGCCTCTTTGGCCAACGCGGGCGGCATTGCCGGCAGCGGAGGCTTTGAGCTGAGCGACAGCTACAATGCCGGCCCGGTTTCGGCCGTAGGCTACCAGATAGGCGGCATAGTGGGCTACCTCACGGGCAAGCCCTACCGCTTCACCAGTGTTGCCAACTATGCCAGCGTAACGGGCACCACCTCCAAGTCGATTAAGGTTGGCGGCATCGTGGGCATGGGCCGCGTGGACATGAACAGCTGCTACAACTTTGGCGATGTGACCGGCGCCGACGCGGTGGCCGGCATCGTGGGCCTGCCTGGCAACGCCCTTGCCGATGTGTACTTCACCCGCATAGTGCGCTCGTATAATGCAGGCAAGGTGACAGCCACCGCCGGAGCGGCTGGCAACATCACCACCTACAACAGCAGCTGCAACTATATGTCGGCCGACTCGGTGTATTTCGACAGCGACATTAACGCAGCAGGCGACTACGACGCCCAGCTCGGCGCAAAGGGTCTCGGCAAGCGTGCCTTCACTACACTTAAGCTTGGCGACGCGTTTGCCAACGCCACAGCGCAATATCCGTCGCTGAAATCGCTCAGCAGTGTTGACTACAACAGCTTCGCGGTAGCAATGCTGCTGCTTGCCGATGGCGAGAAGGCCGACAGCGTGATTAGCAACTTTGAGGTGGGTGTTCCGGCCAACGCTGTGTGGACGTCAACTTCCAACCTGAAGATTGACGGCAGCCACGTGACCGTGGCGCCCAAGGCCGACGGCGAGCAGGCAACCCTCACACTCACTGTGGGCCAGCTCACACGCACCTACGACCTCAAGCTGCGTTATCCGTCGGGCATCAGCGCCAACCTGGCCGACAAGGCCGTGGCCAGCCGCGAATATTACAGCACTTCGGGCGTGCGCATCAGCGGTCCGTCGGCCTACAACCGCGTGGCCATAGAGCGCACCGTCTACACCGACGGCACCACAGTGTCGCGCAAAGTGCTCTATCAGCCGCAGCGCTAACGGCACCATAGGCCCACACGCAGTGGGCCACGACTCATAAGCGAGAGCCGCGAGAAATCCCCCGATTTCCCGCGGCTCTCAGTGTTTTTCCCCTACAAAAATCCGTTGTGTGTCCACATGAACTTGTTGGTGATGTTGGCGGAATTGGAAATTCAGGTTATATTTGCGGTGCGATTCCTGCCTGTGGAGGGACGCACCGCAAATATCATTAATAACTTAAATTTTAAGACGCTATGACTTTTTTTGAATCTGTGGAAACTTGCCTTTCCAAGTTTGTGACTTTTACGGGTCGTGCCACCCGTTCTGAGTATTGGTGGTTCTATCTTGCCTGCATGATTGTCAGCTATGCCGTGGGATTTCTCGATGGCCTTACGGGTGGAAGTGGCATTGTATCGACAATTGTGGCGCTGATCCTCTGCATTCCAATTATTGCCGCGGGCATAAGACGTGTGCACGACACTGGTCATTGCGGCTGGTTTATCCTCATCCCCATCTACAATTTGGTGCTCCTTTGCATCAAGGGCGAGGATAAGGCCAACGTGTATGGCGAAGTGCCGGCCAAGTAAGGCTTGACGGTAGAAACGTAACAGTAAAAATGCTGGCCTGCGCGCATTGGCGCGGGCCAGCATTTACTGTATGCGGGTGTGTTGCGGTCAGGGATCATAGTGGGCGAGGGCGCGGCGCAGGTTGTCGGCCAGCTGCACGCGCATCTCTTTGGGCCGCAGCACTTCTATCGACGGCCCCAGCGACAGCAGCTTCTGCATCAGGTCGTAGGTGTTGCGCATGCGGTAGGTGAATATCGAGTAGGTGTCGTGCAGTTCCTCGCGCTGCGAGTGGTGCAGTGGCAGTCCGCGCAGATATTTAGCTTGCGTCACGTCGGCCTTGATGGCTATGTCCTTGGGTTCGTCGTGGTTGGTGGTTATGCCGAAGCAGTCGTCAAAAAAGTCTTGCGGACTGAATCCGGCCGGCATTGCAAACGTGTGGGCTGTGATGCTGAGGTCGCTGATGCGGTCGAGCGAATACGTCTTTATGCGGTTGTCGGCCACGTTGAGGCCTATCACGTACCAGCGCTGGTCGAAGATTTTCACGAAATACGGGTTCACCTCCACGCCGTGGCTCGGGTTCACGCGGCTGTAGTTGCGGTAGGTGAATGCGATGCGCTTGTTTTGGCGCATGGCGTCGATCACCACGGGCAGGTTGCCGCGGCTCGAGGGCACGTCTTCGAGCAGTATGCGGTCGGACATGTCGTGCGAGCCGCTCAGCACGCCGCTTATCGACATTGAGTTGAGCAGCCACTCTTGCAGCTGCTTGTTGCTCTCGCTGTCGTCTTGGCTGATGTAGTACTCGTAGGTGGACTTGTCGCACACGATGTCGATGCTAAAGGTGTCGGCAATGCCGTTGCGGTAGTTATAGAACGTGCGCCGCGCCATTGGCTCGCCGTCGCTCACGCTTGAGTCGAGCCACAGCCGGTTCAGCTCCTCGCGCGTGATGCGCTTGTAGCGCTTTATGGTGTCGATTATCCACACATATTTGCTGATGAGGTTGCGTGCCATAGTGCCTGGTCTTATTGCTGCTTGGCTACTTTCTTGCCTGTGGTGAGGGCTGCGAGGCCGGCCATGGTGAGCACGGCGTTGAGCAGCAGCAGCTCAAAGCCCAGCGTGTAGCCAAACGCGCTGGCCAGCCACTGCTGCACAAAGAAGCTGATGACCGGGGCGGCGATACACACCACGGGCACCAGGCGGCCGCGCACGGCGCGCTTGCTCATCATGCCAAAGGCAAAGAGGCCCAGAATGGGGCCGTAGGTGTAGCTGGCCAGTGTGTAGACGGCGCTGATGGCGTCGCTGTTGCTGATGAGGTAGAACACGTATATCACCACGCCCATGCCTATGGCCATCGACACGTGCACCAGTTTGCGCGTGCGCGCCAGGGCGGCGTCGCCCTCCTTGCGGTCGGCCTCAAGGATGTCGACTGTGAACGAGGTGGTGAGCGACGTTAGGGCCGAGCCGGCTGCCGAGTAGGCTGCGGCGATGAGGCCAAGAATGAACAGGATGCCCACAATAATAGGCATCTTGCTGTCGGCGGCCACCATGCCAAAGAGCTCGTCGCTCTTTTCGGGCAGCTGCATGCCGTTGGCCTTGGTGTAGAGCACCAGCAGTGTGCCCAGAATCAGGAACAGGGCGATGACGAAGAACTGCGTGATGCCGCTCACAATGAGATTTTTCTGCGACTCCTTGGCGTTTTTGCAGGCCAGGCTGCGCTGCATCAGGTCTTGGTCAAGGCCTGTGGTGGCAATCACCATAAACACACCCGCTATGAACTGCTTCCAGAAGTAGGTGCCCTCCTTTGGATTGTCGAAGAAGAACATGCGTGAAGTCTCGTCACCGGCCACGGCCTTCACCATGCCGCCGAAGTCATAGCCAAGGCCCTTGGCTATGAAGTAGATGCACAGCACCACCGACATCACCAGGCAGAAACTCTTGAGGGTGTCGGTCCAGATCACCGTCTTCACGCCGCCCTGCAGCGTGTAGAGGAAGATGAGTGCGATGGTGGCCACCACATTTATGATGAACGGCACGCCCAGCGGGCCGAACACCAGCAGTTGCAGCGTGACGCACACCACATAGAAGCGCACTGCCGCGCCCAGCATTTTGCTGATGAAGAAGAACCACGCGCCGCTCTTGTGGGTGCCGGCGCCGAAGCGCTGCTCCAGGTAGCCGTAGATCGACACCAGATTGCGCTTGTAGAACAGCGGAATCAGCACGTAGGCAATCACAAAGTAGCCCACCACAAAACCCAGCACCATTTGCAGATAGCTGAAGCCCTTGGCCACCACCATGCCCGGCACCGAGATGAAAGTGACGCCCGATATGGGCGCGCCCAGCATGGCTATGGCCACTATGAACCACGGTGCCTGGCGGTTGCCGTTGAAGAAACTGGCGTTGTCGCTGCCCCGGGAGGCAATCCACGACACCAAAAACAGAAGAATAAAGTAGCCAACAATGGTGGCCAATACAATCCAGGGAGTCATTTTGCTAAATCAGTATTTTTTTCGTTAGTGAATATCCAGAAAGTGCTAAGGAACCTAACCCATAAACTTTCAACTTTAAACTTTCAATCTTAATCCTTATAAATAAGATAGGGCTTGCGCTGCTGCTTAAACTTGGCCACGTCGGCCTGCCACGATGCCTTGATTTCGGCTGCGCTCTTGCCTGCCATTATCATTTGGCGCATGGTGTCGTTGCCTGCCAGCAAATCGAAGAAGCGGGTGAAGAACTTGTCGCCGATGTTGAGCGTGCGGTAGGCGTCGATCACATAGGTCAGGTCGATGCCCTTGGCAATGATGCTGTCGGCGCACAGGTTGCGCAGGTCGGTGCCGTAGCACAGCTTGTCGAGCTGCGGCGGAGTCTTGGCTCCGGGAATGCTGCGCGGGGTGAATGTGAACTGGTGGCCTGCCTTCATGTCGGGGTGTCCATACACCTGGAACGGAGCCAGCGTGCCGCGGCCCAGACTCACGGGCGTGCCCTCGAAGAAGCATGTAGAGGGGTAGAGGTACACCGAAATCATGTTGGGCAGGTTGGGCGACGGGGCGATTGGCAGCTGGTAGCGCGTGTGGCGCGTGTAGTTTTGGCAGGGCACCACGGTGAGCTGTGCCTTTTTGCCGCCTTCAATCCAGCCTTCGCCGTTGGCCATCTGGGCAAGTTCGCCCATGGTCATGCCATACACAATGGGTATGGGAAGCGCGCCCACGCCCGACTTGAACTTCATGTCAAGGATGGGACCGTCGACATACATGATGTTGGGGTTCGGTCGGTCGAACACCACCACCTGCTTGCCGTCGCGCGCGCAAGCCTCCATCATGTGGATCATTGTTATGTAGTAGGTGTAGAAGCGCAGACCCACATCCTGCAGGTCGACCACCACCACGTCTATCTTGCTCATGGTCTCCTTGCTGGGCATGGGCGACTTGCCGTCGTAGAGTGAGGCAATGGGTATGCCCGTGGGCTCGTCGACGCTGTTGCCCACTTTCTCGCCGGCATCGGCCTTGCCGCGGAATCCGTGCTCGGGTGAGAATATGGTCACCACCTTGATGCCGTTTTCCAGCATCAGGTCGAGCACATGCTTGCTGCCCACAATGCCCGTCTGGTTGCTGAGCAGCGCCACGCGCTTGCCCTTGAGCAGGGGCACATATTCACTGGTGCGTGCCGCGCCCACCACCACGGGGGCGTTTTGGCGCTCGCATTTGGCGGCGGCGCATTTGCTTTCGCTCTGTGCGGCGCAAGCCGTCACGGCCTGGGCGGTGGTGAAGCAGGCCGCGCAGGCAAGTGTTAGGAGTGTAGTCTTTAATAGCTTCATAGCTTTGTAGTAAATGTCAGTACAGTCTTTAAGTGGATTACGTTGTGCGGCGGCCGGGGTCGCAGTTGGGCTGCCGGCCGCCACCTTGCAAAGTTAGCAAAATAAATGCAGTGTCAATGCCTTTGGGCAAATTTATTGCACATGTTTCGCAATGTTGCCCTGAATAAATTCGAAGCACGCTCAGGCAGAAGTTGCCATTGGCCGTGTTCCGCCCATTGGTGATGCCGCGCACCGAATTGCACCCAGGACTTCATGCTCACGAGTTGGCGCCATGTGTTGTGGCCCTTGCAATGCTGGTCCGTTTTTTCCCCTCACGGATTGTTTTCTGATTTTTTTCCCGGCGGTTTGCCGATTACCTGTGCGGAAAGCGTTATATTTGCCATGTTAAGTAAACAAGTTAAGGTGGTGGATTTTGCCATAGCGTTTACATCCTTCCTGGGCTAATAGCATTTATTTATAACAAAAAATGACACGTATTAATATGACTAAGAAAATCATTCCCTCTATGCTGATTGCCATAGCATGGTTCGTAGTTACTACGTTTTTTTATAAAACGATATTGCTGATGTTGCTCTTCTTGGTATGGAAGAAGCAGGTTTTTGAAAAGTTGCCATCGTGGATGGTGCGGTATGGCATGAAGCCTTATTGGGCGGTTTTTGTGATCTGCCTTTGGGTGGCAATGCCACGTTACCGCATCTACTCGGGCGATAGGGTGAGGTTGGTGTATTTAGATGAAGAGGGCAATGCCAAGCACCCGCCGCTTGGACAGTATCTGGTCAATACACTTTTGCCTGAAGAAGAGGTGATGAACATGGGTGTTCATAACTACGCTTCGTTGGCAAATAAGATTGGCATTGGTGGCCCGATCATGCAGCAAGTGGAGAGTGACAAGGCGAACGGAAAGATTCACAACTTCTATGCTCCTTATCGCCATTTGGGATTGGAAAATCCCATGTCGGGCGTTTATGTGCAAGCCTTCAACCAATTCTTAGGTGGGAATGGCCGTGCTGTGTATATTTGCAGTCCGAAAGATTGGAGCAAGGACAAGGCTTACCCGTTGGTGGTGTTCTGCCATGGTTTCTTGGGTAACTGGCAGCTGTATCAAGGCATTTGGATGGATTTGAATAACTGCATTGTGCTGAGCATCGGCACGCATGATTGGAGTGGCATTTTTTGTAAAGACGACATCGACAAGATTTTCACATTCTACATCCCCGCATTGGAGCGCATGGACTATCAAATTGATAAACAGCAGCTTCATCTTATGGGCTTGTCGAATGGTGGATCAGCTATTAACGCGGCCATGCACTCCCGTCACGCCAGTGATTTCAAGAGCATCACTTCCATATCGTGCAATCTTAAAGGGTTGAGAAAAGTGCCTTGCAAAGTCAATTTGATTGGTGGTGGTGAGGACAACTCTTCACGCTTGATGCCCAGCCAGGCCGCTAAGTTAAGGAAAATGGGCGTAGACGTAGGGTTTTTCTTTGACCCCGAAGAAAACCATTTCATTCTCGTGAATCAGCGAGAGAAGATTCTCTCGTTCTTAAAGCAGCGCATGAACCTAAATTGAAATTTCAAGGACATAAAGAAAAACCTTTTTGCGGGTGGGCGTTCCCTAACAGCCTCACTTTCTTTCTGCCCGTGTTTAGTTGGGACAACACTGCATGTTTCGCGAAAACAGGTGCCTCCGCGGCTTGCTGTTTTGCCAACTTTGTGGTAATTTTGCAACGTCAATACTAACGAAGCACAAATTAAGCATTCAATTATGGCCGAAAATGAAATCGTGGGGCGCATCAAGTATTTGATACGCAACCTCAACTACCGTCAAAATGAATTTGCCG
>CALBLR010000440.1 GCA_937896015.1 uncultured Prevotellaceae bacterium
GCAAGCTTTCTCGCAATTGCTGGGATACGACCACAGCAACGGCCACACGCATCTCACCCTCGACTATTATCACCTGACACCAGGCATCGTTGAAGGCGAGCGAGACGAAGAGACCGGCATACTCTCGGCCCCCGAAGGATTCACGGGGAAAGGCTATGGCACCCCATTGCCCTACCAGCAAATACATCACTACAAGGCCGTGCTCGACAACCTGTGGAACATTGGCAGCGGCAACCTCAAGTTCATATTGGGCTACCAGCAGAACCAACGCCAGGAATATGAGGAATCGAGAGACGAATACGGGCTCTACCTGCGGCTGCACACCATCAACTACGACTTGCGCTACCAGTCGCCCGAACTGAGCGGATGGCGGCTGGCCGCCGGCATAAACGGCATGTGGCAAAGGTCGCAGAACCTTGGCTCGGAGTTCCTCATTCCAAGCTATCATCTGTTTGACTATGGCTTGTTTGCCACCACAAGCCGAAAGTTTGGCGGCACAAGCCTAAGCGGCGGCATACGCTACGACCATCGCCGCCTGCACAGCAACGCAATGGCCGGCACAGAGGAGGATGACGGCAAAAGCACTGACAGGGAGACCACTATGCGCTTCAACGACTTCAGGCGTTCGCTCGACGGTGTCTCGGCAAGCATAGGAGTGGCGCAGAGTATCCTGCCCGGGCTTAATGCCAAGCTGAATGTGTCAACCGGATTCCGCGCGCCCAACATAAGCGAGCTTGCAGCCAACGGCGAGCATGAAGGGACAAGCCGTTACGAGATAGGCAACAACGATCTGAAGCCTGAGCACAGCTGGCAGATTGACCTTGGCGCAGACTACACGTCAGACGTGGTGTCGGCCGAGCTGTCGCTGTTTGCCAACCGCATAAGCAACTACATATTTGCCGAGAAGCTCGCCGACGCCAACGGCAACGCAGTGCTTATCGACGGCACACCGGCCTACAAGTTCACATCGGGCAACGCACGCCTGCTTGGCGGCGAGGCCCGCGTCGACGTGCATCCATTTGCGGGACTTCACATTGGCAACAGTTTCTCATATGTCAACTCCGTGCAGCTTAATCAGCCGGCCGACTCCAAATATCTTCCGCTCACACCAGCCCCGCGCTGGCTTGCCGACATAAGATATGAGTTTGTGTGCCGAGGAAAGACTTTCGACAACCTGTTTGTCAAAGTGGAGACGGACTGCAACTTGCGGCAAAACCATTATTATGCCGCCAACAACACCGAGACGGCCACCCCGGCATACACGCTGTTAAACGTCTATGCCGGCACCGATGTGCTGCATCGCGGCAAACGCCTGTTTTCACTATACCTGTCGTGCGAGAACATAACCGACAAGGCCTATCAGAATCATTTGAGCCGTCTGAAGTATCTCGACATGAACAACGCCACTGGCAGGTTGGGAGTGTACAATATGGGTCGCAACTTCACCATAAAGCTGGTTGTGCCTATAAATTTCATGTGAAAGGGCAAAGCATGGTAAGGCCAAAGCCACCAAAAGGCCACATTTCACATTTGTGCAAAACTCACGATTGGCAGTGAAAAAAGTGAGGGCTATTGCTTTGGTATTCAGCGAAAAGGTTGTAACTTTGCAGCTGGATTTCCGAAAGGCTCAAATAAGCGTTGCGGGCTATGCCTGCGGCCGCCGTACGGTATTAACTTGATTTACAATTAATTAAATGTACGCAATTGTAGAAATTCAAGGACAGCAGTTCAAGGCCGAAGCCGGCAAGAAGCTGTATGTTCACTATCTCGGCGACGAGAAGAAAGAAGGCGACGTGGTTGAATTCAACAAAGTTCTGCTCGTTGACGCCGACGGTAACGTAACAGTTGGCGCACCTACCGTAGAAGGTGCAAAAGTGGTTTGCGAGGTAAAGACTCCCCTCGTGAAAGGTGAAAAGGTGCTTGTGTTCAAAAAGAAGCGCCGCAAAGGCTATCGCCGTCTTAACGGCCACCGCCAGGTGTTCACCGAATTAGTGATCAAAGAAGTTAATGCTTAACCCCTAAAATTTTAAAAGATTATGGCACATAAGAAAGGTGTAGGTAGTTCTAAGA
>CALBLR010000441.1 GCA_937896015.1 uncultured Prevotellaceae bacterium
GCGCGCCGACCGCCAGCCTGAGTTTAAGCAGATCGACTGCGAAATGAGCTTCGTTGACCAGGAGGACGTGATTGAAATATTCGAAGACATGGCCCGCCACCTGTTTAAGGAGGTGCGCGGCGTGGAACTGCCGGCCAAGCTGCTGCAGATGACGTGGAAAGAGGCCATGAGCCGCTTTGGCAGCGACAAGCCCGACCTGCGCTTCGGCATGGAGTTTGTGGAGGTGATGGACGTGCTCAAGGGCACCGGCACCTTCGGCGTGCTCAACGACGCCAACTACATAGGCGGCATTTGCGTGCCCGGCTGCGCAAGCTACTCGCGCAAGCAGATTGACCAGCTCACCGAGTTTGTGAAGCGTCCGCAAGTGGGCGCCAAGGGCCTGATTTATGTAAAGTATAACTCCGACGGCACTGTGAAGAGCAGCATCGACAAGTTCTATTCGCCCGAAGTGCTGCAGCAGCTCAAAGCCAAGATGGGAGCCAACGACGGCGACCTGGTGCTGATAATGAGCGGCGACAACGCCAACAAGACCCGCGTGCAGCTGTGCACGCTGCGTCTTGAAATGGGCGACCGCCTGGGCCTGCGCGACAAGAACAAGTTTGAGTGCCTGTGGATCATCGACTTCCCGCTGTTTGAGTGGAGCGATGAGGAGCAGCGCCTCATGGCCACGCATCACCCCTTCACCATGCCCAACCCCGACGACATTCCGCTGCTCGACGAGCACCCCGAGCAGGTGCGCGCCAAGGCCTACGACTTTGTGTGCAACGGCATTGAGGTGGGCGGCGGCAGCCTGCGTATCCACGACAGCAAGCTGCAGGAAAAGATGTTTAAGATTCTCGGCTTCACCCCCGAGCGCGCCATGGCACAGTTTGGCTTCCTGATAAACGCGTTCAAGTATGGCGCGCCGCCACATGCCGGACTGGCCTTCGGTCTCGACCGCTTTGTGTCGATCATGGCCGGCCTCGACAGCATTCGCGACTGCATCGCATTCCCGAAGAACAACAGCGGCCGCGATGTGATGCTCGACGCTCCGAGCGAAATCGACCAGAAGCAGCTCGACGAGCTGTATCTGAAGGTGGACACCGACAGCATCAAGCAGAAATAAAAACAGCCTCAGCCGCCCGGCGGCTGACAGCATAGCAACAACAGCACGCAAGGGTGTGGGGCTGCGCCGCAACTGGCGCGCCGGCGCATCCTTGCGTTGCTTATACTCACTAACGACAGCAATGACAAAAACGCATTCAGGCCCTGACGCACAGTGGCCACTGGCGCCCGAAGCGCTCGAGGCCATGGCGGCCTATGTGGAACGCAACTCCGGAGCCGACACTGCGCGGCTCATGCTCAAAAGCGAGCCTGGGCTGCCATTCAGCAAGGCGCTGGCCGTGATGCAGATTGAGTGCCGCCGCCGCGCCCGCGGCAAGATTCCCGAGCTGCTTGCCCACCGCGAGTTTGTGTTTCCCAAACCCATCAGTGCCGAGCAGTGCACCCACGAGCTGGTGGCGCGGCTGCACGCCTCGCTGCTGAGCGGCGCAGGCAGCGTGCTCGACATGACTATGGGCCTGGGCGTGGACGCCTACTACGTGTCGCGGCGGGTGGGCAGCGTCACCGCCATCGAGCTCGACCCCGCCATTGCAGCCGCCGGGGCCATGAACATGGCACTGCTTGCGCCCAACGTGCGGGTGGTGAATGCCGACTGTGCCGAGTTCTTGGCCGGCAAGTGCGGCCGCTACGATGCCGCCTTCATCGACCCGGCGCGCCGCGGCGAGTGCAACCGCCGTCTATACGGCTTGGCCGACTGCCAGCCCAACGTGCTCGAGCTGCTGCCCCACATCGCCGCCGTGGCGCCGCGGCTGCTGATCAAGGCATCGCCCATGATTGACGTGACGCAAAGCATGCGCGACATTGGCCCGCAACTGACCGATGTGTGGGCGGTGAGCGTGCGCGGCGAGTGCAAAGAACTGCTGTTCGACCTCAATCTTGCCGCTAAGGCCGCTCCGGCCGCCGTGACGCTGCACGCGCTCAACTACCTGCCCGACGGATCTGTGCAGGCATTCACTTGCCCAGCGGCACAGACCGCAGCCAATGAAGCGGATATGGCCGCTGCTGTGGAACCTGGCATGATGCTCTACGAGCCCAACGCCAGCGTGATGAAGACAGGCGCTTTTGGCGCAGTGGCCGCGCGCTATGGCGTGAGCCAGCTGGCGCACGGCTCGCACCTTTATGTGGCCCGCAAGGCCGTTCAAGGCTTCCCGGGCCGTGAATTTGTGATCGATGAGGTGGTGCCGCTGTGCGGACGCGAAATCAAACGCATGGCCAAGGCGGGCGGCAAGCTAAACGTGGCCGTGCGCAACTGGCGCATGAGCGCCGAAGAGCTGAAGAAGCGGCTGCGGGTGACCGACGGCGGCAACCGTTACGCCTTTGCCACCACACTGGCCAGCGGCAGCGCAGTGCTGCTCATGTGCCACAAGCCGCAATAGGATTAAGAACAATTTTGAGCAACCGATTAAACTACAACATTATGACAGCAAAACAGAAGCACACTGCCAGAAAAATAGCCGTTGCGGCAACAGCCGCCACGGCAGTAGCTGCCGCTGCGGTGAGCGGCAGTGCCTATCTGCTGCACTATGCGCTTGCCTCCGAACGCAAGACGCAGCAGCAATATGTGAAACACCTGGTGAAGCACTCGCCGCGCGAGGCTCTGCCGTGGCTGGCCGGCCTGCGCGACAGCCACGCCCTGCGCGACACCACCGCCCTGATAGGCGGCAGGCGGATGCACGCACTCTACATAGCCGCACCCAAGCCCACGCGCCACACTGCCGTGCTGGTGCACGGCTACAAGGACTGCAGCATATCGATGCTGCACATTGCCTACATCTACAACGGACTGATGGGCTTCAACGTGCTGCTGCCCGACCTCTACGGCCACGGCCGCAGCGAGGGCGGCCACATAAACATGGGATGGCTCGACCGCCTCGACGTGATGCGCTGGATGGACATTGCCAACCGCATGTGGGGCGGCGACACGCAGATGGTGGTGCACGGCATATCGATGGGTGCGGCCACCACCATGTGTGTCAGCGGCGAGCGGCTGCCCGCCTATGTGAAGTGTTTTGTGGAAGACTGCGGCTACACCAGCGTGTGGGACGAGTTTGCCCACCAGCTGCACGACCAGTTCGGACTGCCGGCATTTCCGCTGCTCTACACAGCCAGCGCCATCAACCGCATGCGCTACGGGTGGAGCTTTGCCGATGCGTCGCCCCTCAAGCAGGTGGCCAAGTGCCGGCTGCCCATGCTGCTCATTCACGGCGACAAGGACGACTTTGTGCCATCGAGCATGGTCTACCCGCTGTATGCGGCCAAGCCTCAGCCCAAGGAACTGTACATAGCCCACGGCACACGCCACGCCCGCGCCTTCCGCGACCATCCGGCCGAATACATCAGGCGCGTCAGGGAATTCGTTGGACGCTACATAAAGTAGCGTCTATCTCTACGCGGAGAGCACTGGGAAAGCAGCAATTATAATGGAATATGAATGTGCCGAAGGCACATATCTTTCGATAGCCCCCCGACTTTCGAACACAAGCGAATGCGCAGTGCGAGTTGTCGGGGGGGGGTAAGCGTCACACCCACACAGCGCGTGCCGAAGGTACGCTTCACAGTTTGCTGTCGAAGGAGCGTACCTTCGGCACACCTCACTTAAAGCCTTAGCTACCTGCCAACTTGCCAAATTTGCGAATTTTTCAGTGCTCTCGGCATGCCGCGTCCCCACACTAAATGGCTGATTTTTGTGCGTCTTAGTGTGGTATTGTGATTTCGGACTATGGCATCAGCCATGCCACAATTCATGCTGCTTTTGTAGCAATCGGCACAAATGCAATCACTTTTTTCGGTGCTTTTCCTACGCACCGGCGCTCTCGTCAAGTTCTTTAAGAATCTTTTGCAGCTCGCTGTCGGTGGCGGTGAGTTTGGCCTTGCACACCTTCAGCAGCTCCAGTGAGCGTGCGGTGTAGGTGCTCAGGTTGTCGATGCTGCAGTCGGGGCTTTGCATCTTTTTCACTATTTCTTCGAGTTCGGCCATTGCCGCACTGTAGGTTAGGGGTTTATTGTTGTCATCCATAGTTTTTCTTGTTGAAGTCTTGATTGTTGCTATTGCTGTTTCACGGTGGAGCGCACGCGCCCCGTCTTGAAGTGCGAGGTGATGGTGTCGCCAGGGTGCAGCTGCGAGGCGTCGGTGATTATGCGGCCGTTGCACATGGTCAGCGAGTAGCCGCGGTTTAGCGTGTTGCGCGGCGACAGCAGCTCCACCTTGTCGGTGATCGCGCCCAAGTGCGTCTTTTCCAGCGCCATGCGGCTGTCAACAGCCGCCCTTATGCGCCCGGCCGCGCCCTCGAGCAGACTCTGCTCGCCGCGCACACGGCTGCTCACGCACTGCGGAATGGCACTCGCGTAGCGCTCGAGCTGCATGGCAGCCTTGTCGGCCACGTGGCGCGCCAGGGCGGGAATCATCGAGCTGACGTAGGCCAAGTGCTCACTGCTGGCGGCCACGGCCTTGCGCACGGCGGTGGCAATGGCGTTGCTCAGCTCAGTGAGGCGCGTCATCTGCCCCTGGCCGAAACTCACAATGAACTCGGCCACGGCGGTGGGCGTCTTCAAGTGCTTGGCGGCCACATAGTCGAGCACCGTCACGTCGCGGTCGTGGCCTATGCCAGTCACCACCGGCAGCGGAAAGCGCGCTATGCATGCGGCCAGGTCGTAGTTGTCAAACGAGTTGAGGTCGGTCGTCGAGCCGCCGCCGCGAATTATCACCACGCAGTCAAACAGCCGCTCGTTGCGCCTGATGCGCTCGAGGGCGGCAATGATGCCAGCCGCCGTGTTCACGCCCTGCATGGGCGACTGAAACAGGCAGGTGTAGTAGCTGATGCCCAGCTGGTTGTCGGCCAGCTGGCGCATGAAGTCGCCGTAGCCCGCCGCCCCGCGCGCCGAAATCACGGCAATGCGCTGCGGCACCAGCGGGAATCCCAGCTCGCGGTTCATGTCGATGATGCCCTCGGCCTTAAGGCGGCGCAAAATCTCCATGCGCTGCCGCGCCATGTCGCCCAACGTAAAGTTTGGGTCAATATCATTGATAATAAGCTTGATGCCATACTGCTCGTGAAATGTGGCCGACACCCTCACCATCACCTTCATGCCCGATGTCAGGTGGCTGCCCGTGGCCGCGTAGAAGTTGGCGTCGAGGTGGGCAAACGTTGCAGCCCACGCCGCAGCCGGGGCCTTGGCCAGCGTGGCGCCCGTGTCGGGATTCTTTTGCAGCAGCTCCATGTAGCAGTGGCCGCGGTTCACGCGCACGTCGCTCGTTTCAGCCGTCACCCAGCAGTTTTGCAGCTCAGGCGACAGCATCACGTCGCGGATGCGGCGGTTAAACTCCAGCAGCGTGATGGCCGCCTCGTGTCCCATCGGTGCGTCAGTCCCCGTCATTGCCTCACAAGTTTAGCGCCACTCACGGCATAACGCACCTCATCGGCCAGCACAGGCGCAAGGCGCTTGTAGTCGCTGGCCGAGTAAAACTCCTTGAGCCGCTGCCGCGCCACCAGCGTGCCGAAGCCCGGACCCTCGAAGTCGAGCGTCATCATCGGGAAGTCGACATCGGCCAGCGCCACGGCGGCCTTCTTGGCGTCGGCGCCCCGTCTCACAAAGTCGGCCAGCCGCGGCAGGCGGCCCATCACCTTCTTGGCACTCAACTCGCGCCAACGCGTGTCGTAGAAACTGATGCGGCTGTCGGGCACAGGCGTCTTCACCGTCTCCACCACCGCCACCACAGTGTCGCGGCCGCCCTTGGTGAGCAGCCTCAGCTGCACCGAGCGGCACACCGAAGTGGTGATGTGCAGAAAGTCGTTGGTCACAGTGTCGAGCCGCGCCTTCTCGCCAAGGTCGGTGTCCTTGGGCACCACGCGCCCGCCAATGTAGTAGGCCAGCATCTCGGCCCTGGTGCTGGCCGGCAAGTCGGCAAACACCCGTCCGGGCTCGCTGCACAGCACGCGCCCCACCGCCGGGTCGCTCAGCCGCGCCCCGTCGCCAGCACCCGCCGACGCCGCGGCTGACCCAGCCGCCAGCGCCGGCTGCTGTGCCCAGCCCAGCGTCACCGTCAGCAATATAATCGCTAATTTCCTCATTGCAGTAAAATTACCAGGCAGCACCCTGCCGCCCACTGCAAAGATACTCAAAATTCCCCTCACCACCCCATTCAGCCCACAAATTCACTGTCGGCGAGCAAAAGCATCAGCAAGCCTTAACATCTGGTGCGGTGCGACG
>CALBLR010000442.1 GCA_937896015.1 uncultured Prevotellaceae bacterium
GTGGCCTCGGTTATGAAGATGGCCGGCTACGGCACTACCGACAGCCTCGACGAGGCCGACGCCATATTCATCAACACCTGCTCGGTGCGCGACAATGCCGAGCAAAAGATTTTCTCGCGGCTCAACCAGCTTAACGCGCTGCGCCACCACCGCCAGCGCCGCCTGATTATAGGCGTGATAGGCTGCATGGCCGAGCGCATGAAGGATGTGCTCATAAAGGAGCATGATGTGGATGTGGTGGCCGGCCCCGACAGCTACCTCGACCTGCCCAACCTGATTGGCACCGCAGAAGCCGGCGAGAAGGCCATCGACACGCAGCTGTCGACCACCGAGACCTACCGCGACGTGATTCCCACACGCCTGGGCGGCAGCAAGGTGGGCGGCTTCATAAGCATTATGCGCGGCTGCAACAACTTCTGCACCTACTGCATTGTGCCCTACACCCGGGGCCGCGAGCGCAGCCGCGAGCCGCAGAGCATCCTTAATGAGTTGGCCGACCTGCAGAGCCGCGGCTACAAGGAGGTGACGCTGCTCGGGCAGAATGTGAACTCATATTGCTTCAAGCCAGCCGATGGCGGCAGTGCGGTGGGCTTTGCCTCGCTGCTGACCATGGTGGCCGAGGCCGCTCCGCAAATGCGCGTGCGCTTCACCACAAGCAACCCAGAGGATTTGACCGACGACATAATCGATGTAATGGCCTCGCACGCCAACATTTGCAGCCACATTCACCTGCCGGTGCAGAGCGGCAGCAACAAGGTGCTGAAGCTGATGAACCGCAAGTACACCCGCGAGTGGTATCTCGACCGCATCAAGGCCATAAAGCAGCGCATTCCCGACTGCGGCATCTCCACCGACATGTTCACTGGTTTTCACGACGAGGACGAGGAAGACTTCCAGCAGACGCTGAGCCTGATGCGCGAGGTGGGCTTCGACTCGGCATTCATGTTCAAGTATTCGGAGCGCCCTGGCACATTTGCCAGCAAGCATCTGCCCGACAATGTGCCCGAGGAGGTGAAAATCGACCGCCTCAACCGTATGATCGACCTCCAGAACCAGCTGTCGCGCCACAGCAACCGCAAGGATGTGGGCAAAACGTTTGAGGTGCTGGTGGAGGGCTACAGCAAGCGCTCGAAGGCCGACATGTTTGGCCGCACGCCGCAAAACAAGGTGGTGGTGTTTGCCGCCGGCGACACTAAGGTGGGCGATTGCGTGATGTGCAAAATCGACGACTCCACTTCGGCCACTCTGCTCGGCCACCGCGTCGACATGTAAAAGAGGGGGGGGCGCCGATGGGCAATAATTCCGAACGGCTGTGGAACAGCAATTTTGTCAAGGCTAATGTGGCCAACTTCATGCTGTTTTTCGCCTTCTATCTGCTTATGCCGCTCATGCCGCTCTACATGAGCGACGTGTTTCACTCCACGAAAGACGTGATAGGCATTGTGCTCTCGGGCTACACCGTGGCGGCGCTGGCGGCGCGCCCCGTGAGCGGCTTTCTCGTCGACAGCTATCCGCGCAAGCGGGTGCTGCTGTGCTGCTATTTCGCGTTCTTCATATTTTTTGCCGGCTATCTTGCCGCCGGCACGCTGCTGCTGTTTGCGCTGGTGCGCACGCTGCACGGGGCTCCGTTTGGCGCACTCACCGTGGCCAACAGCACCGTGGCCATCGACGTGCCTGCAAGCCGCCGCAGCGAGGGCATTGGCTACTATGGCCTTAGCAACAATCTGGCCATGGCCACGGGCCCATCGGTGGCCATTTGGCTCTACAAAGGCGTGCACGACTTCAGTGTGCTCTTTTGGCTGTCGCTGATAGTGGCCGGTGTAGGTCTGCTTGTCGACAGCACCATTCGCATGCCAGCCGGCCAGAAGACGCCTGCTGTGCGGCGGCCAATGGGGCTTAACCGCTTTTTCCTCACCGCAGGCACGCGCCTGT
>CALBLR010000443.1 GCA_937896015.1 uncultured Prevotellaceae bacterium
TGCAATAATTATGCAACTGCTCCGTGATTTCTGCCATATGTAGGGCCCGGCCAAATGCGCAAAAAAGGCGCGGACACGGCGCCACCATATGTGGTGGGCTGCCGTGGCCGCGCTATGCTGTATGCGTCAGCCCGGTGTGTTAGAGCAGCGACTTGGGATCGAGATTCTTGCTCTCAATGTCCTTGAAGTAGCGGTAGGTGGACACCTTCAGGTCCATAGTGGCGTCTTCGTCGCAGATTATCACAGCCTTGCGGTGCATTTGCAGCGCGCTGAGTGTGCACATTTGCGACACAGCGCCCTCAACTGCGGCCTGCAGCGCGGGAGCCTTCTTGTAGCCGTTGACGATGATCATCACGCTCTTGGCGGCCATCACGGTGCCTACGCCCACGGTGAGCGCAGTCTTGGGCACCTTGTTCACGTCGTTGTCAAAGAAGCGGCTGTTGGCGATGATGGTGTCCTGGGTGAGGGTCTTCTGGCGGGTGAGCGAAGTGAGCGACGAGCCCGGCTCGTTGAAAGCGATGTGGCCGTCGGGGCCAACACCGCCCATAAACAGGTCGATGCCGCCAGCCTTGGCGATGCGTGCCTCATAGTCGGCGCACTCCTTCTCCAGATCCTCGGCGTTGCCGTTGAGGATGTTCACATTCTCCTTTTTGATGTCGATGTGGCTGAAGAAGTTGTTCCACATAAACGAGTGGTAGCTCTCGGGGTGCTCTTCTGGCAGGCCCACATACTCGTCCATGTTGAATGTCACCACATTCTGGAACGACACCTTGCCGGCCTTGTTAAGCTCGATAAGCTTCTTGTACATGCCCAGAGGAGAGCTGCCGGTGGGGCAACCCAGCACAAAGGGTTTCTCGGCTGTGGGTTTGGCGGCGTTGATGCGTGATGCCACGTAGTTGGCTGCCCACTCTGATACTTTCTCGTAATCGGGTTCGATAATCAGTCTCATAGTTTGTTTTTAAATTTTATTAATGAGTTTTTAATATTTTATCTTCTGCTTGCAAAGTTACTGAAAAATAATGGAATTACACTCGGCCCCCGCGAGGCTGAGTGCGCTATATAACATTTTTTACACCATTGCCGTGGGCGCGCACGCAAGGCGGGCGGACTCACCGAAGTGGGCCGCCCGCCATTTATTGTATGCGTTTGCGCAGTGCAGGGGGGCACCGGGCCCGAGCCTGTCAATTATTTCGCCATGAATTTAGCGTAGTCGGTCTTGCTCATGTCGCCCTCGGCCATGAGGGTGCGGTGGAACGACAGGGCCAGGTCGAGGTTTTGCACGATGTGGCCGCCCTTCGACAGCTTCAGGTATTCGCGCAGCAGCGGACGGTACATGGGGTGCGCTGCCTTTTCGATGATTTCCTCGGCTGCCTGGATGGGATCCTTGAAGCGCAGGTCGGCCACGCCCTGGTCGGTGACGATGATGTCAACCGAGTGGATTGTGTGGTCCACGTGAGTCACCATGGGCACTATGGTGCTGATGGCGCCGTCTTTCTTAATCGACGGGCACATGAATATCGACACGTAGGCGTTGCGGGTGAAGTCGCCCGAGCCGCCGATGCCGTTCATCAGGCGCGTGCCGCTCACGTGCGATGAGTTGATGTTGCCGAAGATGTCGCACTCGATGGCTGTGTTCATCGAAATCACGCCTATGCGGCGAATCACCTCGGGGTTGTTGCTGATTTCGCTCGGACGCATCAGCAGCTTGTCGTGCAGCTTGTCAACGTTGGCAAAGAAGTCCATCATGGCCTCGTGCGAGAACGTCATCGAGCAGGTGCTGGCAAACTTGCAGCGTCCGCTCAGCAGCAGCTTCACCACGCTGTCCTGCACCACCTCGGTGTACATTTCAAAGGGTGGAATCTCGGTGCTGGTGTCGAGCGAGTCGAGCACGGCGTTGGCAATGTTGCCCACGCCCGACTGGATGGGGAGGAACGTCTTGGGCATGCGGCCCTGCTTCATTTCGTTGATGAGGAAGTTGCACACGTTGCGGCCAATGCTGCGCGTGGTGTCGTCCACCGGGGTGAATGCGCTGCTCTTGCCCAGCGGCTTCGAGCTGTATACCACGCCAAGCACCTTCTTGGGGTCGACGTGGGCTGTGGGTGTGCCGGCGCGGTCGCTGGCCTTGTAGATTGGGATTTCGCGGCGGTAGGGCGGGTCGAGCGGCACATAGTTGTCGTGCAGACCGCGTATTGACTCGGGTATCTGGTCGTTGATCTCAATAATCACCTTGTCGGCCACTTGCAGCCATGTGGGCGAGTTGCCCACTGCGGTGCCAAGCACCATGTCGCCGTTGTCGTCGATGCTCTGCACCTCGATGATGGCGAGGTCCATCTTGCCGTAGAAGCCATAACGGAATTCCTGGGCCATCTCGCTCAGGTGGCGGTCGTTGTAGTGCAGCTCGTGGGCGTTGATGCGGTTGCGCAGCTCAGGCAGCGACTGGTAGGGGGCGCGGAAGTTGATGGCGTGTGCGCGCGACAGCTCGCCGTCGGTGAAGTCGTTCGACGATGCGCCCGAGAAAATGTTTACCTTAAACTCGCGGCCTGCCTCATGCTCGCGGCGTGCTTTGGCTGCTATTGCCGGGGGCACCACCTTGGGGTTGCCCGGCACTGTGAATCCTGAAATGCCTATCGAGAAGCCGTTCTGAACATATTCGGCGGCCTCTTCGGGCGTAAGTACTGGATAAATCATGTTGTAAGTTTATTTCAGAAAAATATATGTTGACAATATATATAGTAATCTGCTCTTGGCTTTTGCGGCCTCAAAAATAGGCATTTTGGGCGAAACCGCAAAACAACTGTGGCACATTTTGCCACCCGATGTGCAGCGACGGCCACAATTAGGGCAAAAGTGACCAATGCACGCTATTGCGGCGCACCGGTGTCGAGGTGCAAAATGCGGTCGCGCTGCACTGCCGTCACTCCGTGGATGTGGGCAAAGGCGCGCCGCTCGGCCTCGATGTCGGCCCCCGGTGCAATCTTCACTGCTATGGCGCTGATTATGCGGTAGGAGTAGATTGCAGTGGCTCTGCGCTTGCGCACCTCAGCCTCGAGCTGGCTGCGGCCTATGGAGGCGCTGTCGTAGCTCACTATGAGCGTGGTTGCGCTCACGCCGGTGGACTCGGCGTCGGCCACGGGCTGCCCTCCGGTGGCAGGCAGTGTGGTGGCGCTGTGACAACCGCTGGCCGCAACGAGCATTGCAGCCGCAATGGCGGCCGCCGGGATGATGCTATTCATGCCGGTGTGCTTAGCGAATGGGCTTGCTGCCATATCGGTTTGTGCCCTGGTCGCCCTCAAGCGCCCACCAGTAGATGAGCACAAGGCCCACAACGGGAATGAAACCCAGCAGCTGCCGCCAGCCGCTGCGGCCGGTGTCGTGCAGGCGACGCGCGCCAACGGCATACTGCGGAATGATAAACACGAGGCCTGCCACGCCGCAGGTGACGAGCGTAACAAGGAAGGTGAACAGATAGAACCACCAGAATTCGGCGCGCGATGCACGGCCCCTGAAGTTGGCATATTTGTTGAAGCACACCTTTATGGCCTCGCCAAACCCCATGGTGTCGTTGGCATTGTAGGGCTGCTGATAAGGTTGCTGATAAGGTTGCTGATAAGGTTGCTGCTGGTATTGCTGCTGATACTGAGGCTGTGGCTGTTGCTGATACTGAGGCTGTGGCTGCTGCTGTTGGGGCATGAGCAGTTGCCCCACTTCGGGCACGCTGGTGGCCGGCTGCCAGTTGGCCATGCCGTCGCACCACACCATTGAGTTAGGGGTCAGGCCGTTGGCCACGAGGTCTTGGAGCTCAAACGGGCCCGATTGCTGGCCGTTGTTGGCAATGAAATACTTCATAAGCGAGAAAGAGTTTGTTTGTAATCGTTATCTTTTTTATGCCGTTAGGATGCGGGTGAAAATCCGCACCAAGGTTGCATTAGTTTTCACAAAGTTAATGAAAACCGGCTGAGTTTCTTAATGATTCACAAAAAAAACGATGAAAAACTGCCAAAAGCAGCATTTCACCGTCTCTGTGTGTGCGAGTGTGTGTATGTGCGCGCGTCAGTCCACTATGAGCATGGCGTCGCCATACACGCCGAAGCGGTATTTCTCGTCGACGGCCACGTCGTAGGCGTGCATCACGTTGTCGTATCCGCCGAATGCGGCCGTGAGCATCAGCATCACCGACTGCGGCATGTGGAAGTTGGTGACCAGCGCGTCGGTGGTCGAGAACTCGTAGGGAGGGAATATGAACTTGTTGGTCCAGCCCGAGTAGGGCTTTATGTGGCCGTTCATGCTCACGGTGCTCTCCATGGCGCGCAGTGTGCTGGTGCCAATGGCGCAGATGCGGTGCCCGGCGTCGCGTGTGGCGTTGACGCGCTCCGAGAGGCCCTCGCTCACCTCCATGGGCTCGCTGTCCATGCGGTGCTTGGTGAGGTCTTCAACATCGATGCTGCGGTAGCATCCGAGGCCTATGTGCAGTGTCAGGAAGTCGGCCTCCACGCCCTTTATTTCCATGCGCTTCATCAGCTCGCGGCTGAAGTGCAGGCCGGCTGCGGGAGCCACCACGGCGCCCTCGTTGCGGGCAAAAATGGTCTGGTAGCGCTCCACATCGTCGGGCTCGGGCTCGCGGGTTATGTAGTAGGGCAGAGGCGTCTTGCCCAGGGCAAACAGGTTTTTCTTGAACTCATCGTGCGGCCCGTCGTAGAGGAAGCGCAGCGTGCGGCCGCGCGAGGTGGTGTTGTCGATCACCTCGGCCACCATCGAGTCGTCGAGGCCGAAATACAGCTTGTTGCCGATGCGTATTTTTCGCGCGGGCTCCACCAGCACGTCCCACAACTTGTGCTCCTCATCGAGCTCGCGCAGCAGAAACACCTCAATGTTGGCGCCGGTCTTCTCTTTGTTGCCCATCAGCTTGGCGGGAAACACCATTGTGTCGTTGAACACAAATCGGTCGTGCTCGTCGAAAAAGTTGAGGATGTCCTTAAACATCAGGTGCTCAATGTCGCCGTTGCTGCGGTGCAGCACCATCAGTCGCGACTCGTCGCGGTTTGCCGCGGGATGCGAGGCAATCAGGTCGGGAGTCATGCGAGTGTTGAATTCAGATAGTTTCATTATAATATGGTGTGTATGTGATTTTTTTGTTTGTTGAATGTCATTTTTTGTCTGTGCCGTGGGCCGGCTGGCGCTATTGCATCTGCTCGAGCGCCTTTCGGGCCTTTTGGCGCGCCTTAAGCTCGCGCGCCCTGGCGCGGTTGGCCTCGCGCTCGGCGTCGAGGCGCATCTGCTCGGCCATGTCGGGCATCACATATTCGGCGCTGTCGAGCTCTTGCACCAGCTGCTCCACCGTGAGGCACTTGTCCACCGTCACGTCGCCCACGCGGGTGCGCCGCAGCGATGTGAGGTGCGCGCCGCTGCCCAGCGCCTCGCCTATGTCGCGCGCCAGAGCGCGGATGTAGGTGCCCTTGCTGCACACTATGCGCAGCGTCAGCGTGGGCTCTTGCGGCAGTCCGCACTCCAGCACCTCTATCTCGTCGATCACCAGGGTCTTGGGCTTGATGGCCACATCCTCGCCCTGGCGCGCCAGCTTGTAGGCCGGCTTGCCGTCGACCTTGCATGCCGAGAACGACGGCGGCACCTGCTCGATGCGCCCCGTGAACTGCGACTGCAGCGTACTTTCCACCTGCTCGCGTGTGATGTGCTGCCACGGATAGGTGGCGTCGACCTCCGTTTCGCGGTCGAACGACGGTGTGGTGGCGCCGAGCCTCACTCCGGCCACATATTCCTTCACCTTGGCCTGCATCTGGTCGATGTCCTTGGTCTTGCGCCCGGTGCACACTATCAGCACGCCGGTGGCCAGTGGGTCGAGCGTGCCCGCATGGCCCACCTTGAGGTTCTTTACGCCCAGGTGGCGGCGCAGGCGTGCGCGGATTTTTTTCACGGCTTCAAACGAAGTCCAGTGTAGCGGCTTGTCGATGCAAAACACTTCTCCTTCAATGGGATTGAGCATATGGATGTTGCGTTTGTTGTTCAAAAAAATATGGGGTGTGGCTTAGTCCACCATCGACAGGTCGACGCCGCTCAGCAGCAGCGCCAGCAGCAGCGCTCCCACCACTATGCGATACCAGCCAAAGGCGCGGAAGCCATACTTGGTGAGGAAGCCCACAAACCACTTGATGGCGCCCAGGGCCACCACAAAGGCCACCACGAAGCCCACAGCCAGCACCGTCATGTGGCTGGCCAGCATGCTGGCGTCGCCCTTCATAAACAGCTTCAGCAGCTCGTAGCAGCTGGCGGCAAGCATGGTGGGCACTGCCAGGAAAAATGAGAACTCGGCGGCCGTCTTGCGCGTCAGCCCCTGCTGCATGCCGCCGGCAATGGTGGCAAACGAGCGCGATGTGCCCGGTATCATGGCTATGCACTGATACAGGCCTATCTTGAACGCGCGCTTCTCGGTGAGCGGCTTGTCGGTGTCGCGGGCAAACCACTTGTCCACAAACAGCAGCAGCACACCCACGCCCAGCAGCATCACGGCCACCACCGCCACGCTGCCCAGCAGCTTGTCGATTACCGGGCTCAGCAGCAGCCCTATCACTGCGGCGGGAATGAAGGCCACCAGCAGCTTCCAGTAGAAGTCGTAGCGCACCAGCAGGCGCTTGATGCCTGTCACGCCTTCGGGCACTTCATTGATGTGGAAAAAACGCTTCCAGTAGAGGCACACCACCGACAGGATGGCGCCAAACTGGATTATCACTGTAAACGCGTTCACAAACGGGTCGTTGAGGTCAACGCCCAGCAGGTTCTCGGTGATGATCATGTGGCCGGTCGACGACACGGGCAGAAACTCGGTGAGCCCCTCGACCACCGCAATTATTATCGCTTGAACTATGTCCATCGGCTACAGGTCCTCCTCGCTGTTGTCCTTCTTTTTTGGCTTGACGATTATGGCGAATGCCAGCAACACAAATCCCGCGAAGGTGATCAGCGGAGCCACCACGGTGCGGCGCGGGTTGAAGATGTCGGCGTTAAACGTGCTGCCGGTGTTGGCGCTGCCTGTCATCAGCACAAAGCCAATCACTATCAGCAGCATGCACACGGCCATTAAAATGAAGTTGGTCTTGCCCAGGGGCAGCTGCGGCTTTCCTCCTGTGTTGCCGGTCTTGGGCTCCGGCGCGTTTTCTTTCTTAGTTGTCATGTGACCTGTGAATATATGTAACTGTAATTTTCCTTCTTCTATATCAATCGGTGGCATTTTCCGCCTTGCGGCGCAACATACCATTCAAACTGCAAAATTACTACATAGGGCCGCGCTTGTCAACCTTTTTGTGATTAATTAACCGCACACTGCACGGCCTGAGCCGCCACGGCAGGCAGATTTTTTTGCTTGTTGGGCGGTTTTGCAGTAACTTTGCAGCGCAAAAGTGGCTGAATGGCCGTATTTTATTGGTAAATAACGAATAAGTAACAATATATATATTAGCATGGCACTTCAATGTGGTATTGTGGGACTGCCCAACGTGGGCAAGTCAACACTCTTCAACTGTCTGTCGAACGCTAAGGCGCAGTCGGCAAACTTTCCGTTTTGTACAATCGAGCCCAACGTGGGCGTCATCACCGTGCCCGACGAGAGGCTCAACAAACTCGCCGAGCTGGTGCACCCCGAGCGCATAGTGCCCACCACGGTGGAGATAGTGGACATCGCCGGCCTTGTGAAAGGAGCATCGAAGGGCGAGGGCCTGGGCAACAAGTTCTTGGCCAACATTCGTGAGACCGACGCCATCATCCACGTGCTCCGCTGTTTTGATGATGACAACATCGTAAGAGAGGGCGGCGCATCGGTCAACCCCGTGGAAGACAAGGAAATCATCGATACCGAACTGCAGCTCAAAGACCTGGAGACCATCGAGTCACAGCTATCCAAACAGCAGAAGGCCGCCGCTGCCGGCAACAAGGACGCCAAGGTGGCTGTCAGCGTGCTGGAAGCCTATAAAGCCGTGCTGGAACAGGGCAAAA
>CALBLR010000444.1 GCA_937896015.1 uncultured Prevotellaceae bacterium
GGCGCCGGGAGCCTTCAAACAGGTGCGTCTGGAAGTCGGTGCGCAAGCCGTAGCAAATCACGTTGACGCCATAGTCGTCGACGATGCGCGCCAGCTGGTCGACCTGCTTGGCGCTTAGGAACTGCGCCTCGTCGATTAAAATCCAGTCCTTCACCTGCAGGCTGTCGTCGAACAGCTTTTTCAGATCTTCGTAGAGGTTGGTTTCGGGGTATATCCACTTGCAGGTGCGCTCAATGCCTATGCGCGAGCGAATCACGCTGTCCTTCTCGCGATTGTCGATGATGGGCTTCATGCACAGGTATTGCATGCCGCGCTCCTCGAAGTTGTAGGCCTGCGTGAGCAGCAGGGCCGTCTTGGCCGAGCCCATGGTGCCGTATCTGAAATATAGTTTTCCCGAACCGTTCATGTCTGTATAGTTTATAGTCTGTATGTATTGCTAATCTTATCACACTGTGTGTGGGCATAAAAAAATTGCGGACAGCGCCACACCCGCATTGTGCGAGTGCGTGGCGCAACCGCAAGCAAAGTTATTGTTTTTTTGGCCAACGCGCGGCATGGCGGGGCATAAAGTTATTAACAACCTGTGGCGCCCGGCGTCGACAGCCCGTCACCACCAGCAGGCCACCTTCACGCAAATCTTCCTGATGCGCTCGCCCTCAGGGCCAATGATTGGCGCATGGGCGTCGTGGGGCATCATCACGGCGAAGTCGCCCGGATGCAGGGTGACGTAGGCCAGGGGACGGTCGGCGTAGAAGGCTATGTCGCGCGCAGGGTCGTAGGCCTCGGCCACGCTGCGCAGCATGCAGCCGGGCAGGTAGCCAATCACCTCGGGTCGGTCGACGGGCACATGGATGTCGATGAAGCGGCGGTGCAGTTCAAGCCGCTGCGCATCACGAGCCTGCATGAGTGGCGTCTCCACATTGGCCCAAATCACATCGGGCACGAGCACCGTGCGGCCCGCTGCCAGAGTGGTGTAGCGCGCCTTGATCCATTCAAGGGCCTCAGCCAGCCGCGGATGCAGGCGGCCGGCCTCGCTTGTGTCGCTGAAGTTTCCTATGATCATAGCGTAAGCCGTTTACCGGTCGCTCATGCCGTTTTCGGGCCACAGCTGCTTAGAAAACGCCTCGGCGGCCTTGCAGTGGAACTCAATGCCGCGGAACTTCTCCATCACGCCGTGCCAGCCATTGATGATGTCGGGCATGCCCTGGCTCACGTGGCACATGCATGCCTCGTGCTTCTTGGCCACCACCGAGTCGATGTTGACGTAGTCGGTGGGAATGAAGTTTTGCGACTGCAGGCCCGACATGGCCTCGGCATAGTAGAGGTCGAAGCTGTGGTCGAGCTGGCGCCAGGCGTCATACACCAGCAGCGATGTGGCGCGGTGGTCGCGGTGGGCGTCGATTGGCCAGTGGGTGAACACCACATCGGGCTTCTCACGCTCGATCACGGCCTTCATTTGCGCATAGCGCTCGCGGTTGACCTCGGTATCGCCGTCAACCTGATCCATGAAAATGTGCCTTATGCCCATCACGCGGCATGCGTCCTCACTCTCCTTGTGGCGTATGGCGGCCGCCTCGTCGTGGCTTTTGCCGGCTATGCCGGCCTCGCCGCCTGTGAGATACACGCTCACCACTTCGCAGCCCTGGCCCTTAAGCACCAGCATGGTGCCGCCGGCAATGGTTTCGGGGTCGTCGGGGTGTGCGCCCACCACCAGGGCTTTCTTGTAATGAGCCTGCGCGATGCGCTGTGCATGCGCCGGCATGGAGGCCCCTGCGGCAAGCACGGCCGCCAGCGCAAGAGCAATAAAAGGGTGTTTTGCTTTCATTAGCGTATTTTTGTTGTTTGGGTTATTAATAGCGGTAGCACACAGAAGGGTGCGGTGCAATATTAGTGAAATTCCGCGATGTGTGCAAGCAAACCCATCAACTATTCAACGCCCAGAGCCATTTCCTTTTGAGAAGGAAAGATTGGGCCGAGAGTTTCCTTTTCAAAAGGAAACCGACCCATGTTAACAGCCGAATTTTGAGTATGATCGAGCATGGGGTGTATGTAAGCCATAATCAAGTGCCGGCACACCGAGTTTGAGGATCCTCACAAATAGTTTTACCCTCCCACAGATTTCACAGATTTACACAGATTTTTTTTGACTTTGCAAGAATCAAATTCACCACACAAGAACTTTAATTTAATAAGAAATCACAGTGATAATCTGTGTAAATCAATGGGACATATAAGACAGCAACTGAGTTTGCGTAATCCACTACTGTGACGGGGGTGGGGTGATGATGCCGTCGGGCGAGATGCGGGGGCGGAATGGCTTGGCTATGTCGGCCTCGGTGAGGGCGGCTATCTCGCGCGCCGCCCGGTGCTGGGGGTCGAGGCGAGGCCCTGTGCCCCACCCTTGCACCATTGAGTGGATGCGGCCGCGCACCAGGCGGCCCGTAGAGCGGCTGATGGTGGCGGTGAGCAGCGGCGCCAGTCCGCACTTGCCGGCCACGCTGATGCCGCACGGGGTGCAGAAGTTGCCAAGGCTGTAGGCAATAAGGTGGCCGCGATACACCTCGATGGCGCGCACCACGTGCGGCCCGTGGCCATACACCACATCGGCGCCGCGGTCGATGCACAGCCGCGCAAACCGCCTCACGTTGCCGCGGTTGTCGCCCAGATAGCGTTCGGTGCCGTGCGGCAGCCGGCGGTAGTCAAGCCCCTCGCCGCCGCCGTGAAAGCTCACTATCACCACATCGGCCAGCTGCCTCAGCCTGCCCACGACGCTACTCACCCGGGAAGTGTCGGAAGTGAGCAGCGTGCCCCAGTTGTGACCGAAGGCGGCAAAGCCGTAGGTGACGCCGCCTATGCGCCGCACTGCCATCTCGTCGCCTTCGGTGCCGGCGTGGCCTATGCCCAGGCCGTCGAGCACACGGCGCGTCGAAGCCACGCCCGGCGCCAGGAAGTCGAGCGCGTGGTTGTTGGCCATGCTCATAAAGTCGTAGCCCGCCTCGGCCTCGAGGCGCGCCATGCGCGAGGGGGTGAGGAAGTGGTAGCTGAACTTTGACTGGGGCTTGGGCCGCGGCTTGAGGCCGTCGCCCAGCACGCCCTCCTGATTGCCACAGGCCACATTGGCCGCGCGCAGCACAGGAGCCGCGGCGGCAAACAGGCGTCGGCCACCGTCGGGCGGCATCTTGCGCTCGGGATACACAGTGCCAAGCATCACATCGCCAGTCATGGCAATGGTCACAGTGGAATCGGCCACGGGGGCGGCAACCACGGTGTCGG
>CALBLR010000445.1 GCA_937896015.1 uncultured Prevotellaceae bacterium
CCACATCGAGCTCAACGGGACAGTCGAGATACAGCGAGGCGAATATGCCGCGCGAAAACGGGCCGCGCACCGGAATGAAGTCGATTTCGGCGTCGAAACTCTGCTGCAGCTGCGTGAGCGACTGCCTGATTTCGGCCAAATGCTGGTGGCGGAAGGGCTTGTAGATCGACACATTGTCGTTGCGCCACGAGTAGTGGGCCGTGGGCTTGGGCTTGACGCCGGCGCCGGTGCTGCCCGTGATGGCATTGACATGCACATCGGCGTTGAGCAGCAGGTTTTTGGCCAGCGGCAGCAGGGCCAGCTGGATGGCGGTGGCAAAGCAGCCGGGATTGGCCACGTGCTTGCAGCCGTGCACTATGCTGCGGCGGTTGAGCTCTGGCAGGCCATACACAAAGTCGTGGGTGCCGTCGGCCAGGCGGAAGTCCTGCGATAGGTCGATTATGCGCATCTCGCTGGGCATCTCGGCCTTGTGCTCCTCGATGAAGGGGCGCGAAAAGCCGTGAGGGGTGCAGAGAAACAGCACATCGGTGCCCTCAAACGGCAGCCCGTCGGTAAACCTAAGGTCGGTGTCGCCAATCAGGCCCTGGTGCACGCTGTCGATGCGGTTGCCCGCGTTGCTCGAACTGTTGACCCAGCTCAGCTCCACGTCGGGGTGGTTAACGAGCAGCCTTATCAGCTCGCCGGCGGTGTAGCCCGCGCCGCCTATGATTCCTGCCTTTATCATAACTTGAACTCCTTGCCGTTCTTAACTTGGTTGTAGTAGTACACCTTGAGCGGGTTGGCGTAGATCTTGGTGAAGCCCTTCACGTCGTCGGCCGTCCAGGCCTTGTTCATCTCGCCATATTCGCCAAAGTTGGTCTTGCTCAGGTCGTAGTCGCTCTCCACGCCCACCATCTCGTAGCGGTAGGGTTTGAGGTCGACTATCACGCGGCCTGTGACGTTGCGCTGGCTCTCGGTGAGGTAAGCCTCGATGTCGCGCATCACAGGCTCAAGATAGTAGCTCTCGTGGAAGAACATGCCATACCACTGGCCCAGCTGCTCCTTCCAGTATTGCTGCCACTTGGTGAGAGTGAACTTCTCAAGCTGCTTGTGGGCGGCGATGATGAGCAGCGGCGCGCCGGCCTCAAAGCCCACGCGGCCCTTGATGCCGATGATGGTGTCGCCCAGATTGATGTCGCGGCCTATCGCATAAGGGCCCGTGATTTGCTCCAAATACTGGATGGCGGCCACCTTGTCGGTGAACTCGCGGCCGTCTACAGCCGAAATCTCGCCCTTAACGAAGTCGAGCGTTATGCGGCGGTCGGCGGTGGCGGTCATCTTGGTGGGATATGCGTCGTCGGGCAGAGTCTCGTTGCTCACAAGGGTTTCCTTTCCGCATATGCTGGTGCCCCACAGGCCCTTGTTGTAGCTGTAGGCCATCTTGGTGAAGTCGGCCTCAAAACCGTGGTTTTTGAGATAGTTGATCTCATAGTCGCGGGTGAGGGCGAGATCGCGTGTGGGGGTTATGATTTTAATCTCGGGGGCGAGCACCTGGAAGGTGAGGTCGAAGCGTATCTGGTCGTTGCCGGCGCCGGTGCTGCCGTGGGCCACATACTTTGCGCCTATCTTCTTGGCATAGTTGATGATGGCTATGGCCTGGAACATGCGCTCGGAGCTCACCGAGATGGGATAGCAGCCATTGCGCAGCACGTTGCCCATCACCATGTATTTTATGCTCTTGTCGTAATACTCCTGAGTGATGTCGATGGAGGCATGCTCCACAGCGCCAAGTTCGAGGGCGCGCTTGCGTATCTGCTCCAGCTCCTCAGGGCCGAAGCCGCCGGTGTTGGCAATGGCGGTGTACACGTCGTAGCCGCAATCCTCGGTCAAATATTTCACACAAAATGAGGTGTCAAGGCCGCCGCTGAAGGCAAGCACCACTTTCTCTCGCTTTTTCTGGTTGTTATCGTCCATGATTTCCTTGATTTTTATTTCATCGTCGGGGTGCTCGCTGGGGTCGTAGAGCAGAGCCGTGCACAGGCACTTCTCGCCGCCGTTGCGCTGCAAAATGTCGTAGTTGACGCAGCTCTCGCATCCCTTCCAAAAGTCTTTGTCGGCCGTCAACGCGCCGAAGGTCACCGGCTTGAAGCCCAGCTTGTTGTTCATGTTGAGCACAGCTGCGCCCGTGGTGAGGCTGAACACCTTGGCCTGCGGGTATCGCTCGCGAGCCAAGGCAAACACTCGTCGCTTGATGCGTGAAGCCACGCCAATACCCCTGAAGTCGGGGTGGACAATAAGTCCTGAATTGGTTACAAACAACTTGTGGTCCCAGCTTTCGATGTAGCTGAATCCGGCAAAGCGCCCATGGTAAAGGGCCACCACGGCCTTGTGGGCGCGCATCACCTGCTCTACGTAGGCATGGGTGCGCTTGGCGATACCTGTGCCGCGCACTTTGGCGGCGTCGCTCATGGTCTTGAGAATCTCGTCGATGTATTTCACCTCGTTTTCTCCGGCCACCACGATTTCAATTTCGTTGACGTTAATCATTTCTTTTTCTAAAAATCCGATGTTTTAGAGCTACTGTCGTTGCGCATTCGGCTTAATCCCGACAGCGTTATATATATTGTATTACTAAATAAAGCAGTGTTTATAGGGGTGTGGGAGCGCGTCACTCCCCGTCGGCTTCACCCTCGCGGGCAAGCAGGTCGTCGATGGGGATGAAGCGCGAAAACACTTCGAGCGCGCGCCGGCGCGTGACGCCCTCGCGCAGCACGGCAAACACGGTGTCGGC
>CALBLR010000446.1 GCA_937896015.1 uncultured Prevotellaceae bacterium
GCAGCAGATGCTCGATTTCGATTTGCAGCTCGATGTCGCTCATGCCCTCGGTATACACTTTGGGGATGCGGCGGTAGGCCTCAACGTGGTGCACGCCGTCGGCCTTGAGCAGTTCTTGCTCGAAGGGGCTCTTGACGGCGCGCAGCTGGCGCATTATGGCCGAGCCGTCGACGGTGTCGATGCCCGTGAAGGCTTTGCACAGGCGGGCGTGGTCGGCCACGGTGAGTGAGTCGTGGAGCAGGGCCAGGCTTGATGGCTTGGCGCTTAGCAGGTCGGCTATCTGCTCGGGCTTGTGGATGTATGTGAGGCGCTGGTCGTCGAGGCCCATGGGGCGGCGCGCAAAGTAGCGGCACTCGCCGCCGGCGGTGATGTAGGTGTAGCCGGCAAACACGCGGCCTGAGGTGTAATAGAGGTTGGCGTTGTCGGCGATGAGAATGGCGCCGATGCCTGCCTGCGCCAGGACCGAGGCTATGCGGGCAATGCGGGCGTCGATTTCGTCGGCCCAGCCACACGGGATGAATGAATTGCGTTCCATAATGTGTGAGTGATTTATATTGGGTTGTGCTATTGCTGTTTTAACGACATGAAGAACTCCACTATGTCATGGAAACTGCTGAATGAGGCGTCGGGGTCGCTGCAGCAGCCGAAGCCGTAGGCGGCAAACACGAATGGCACTCCGGCGCGGTGGGCCTGGTCGCAGTCGGACTGGGTGTCGCCCACGTAGACGGGGGCCTGCAGCGAATACTGGCTGGCGATGAGGCTGATGTTGTCGCTCTTGGGCACGGGGTTCTGGCCGTGGCTGAGGGTGGCTGTGAAGCAGTGGGCGGTGCCGGTGAACACGCCGAAGTCGCGCAGCCCATAGCGGCCGCAGTTGCTCACCATGAACAGGCGGTAGCAGCCGGCCAGCCGCTCAAGCCCCTGCCGCAGTCCTGGAAACGGGCGGCCGCCGAGGCGCGGCATGAGCTGCTGCTCGGTGGTGTGCAGGTGGGCGATGAAGGCCGGTGTGTCGATGGCCTGCCCCTTGAGCAGGCCGCTGATGATGCGGTCGAGCGTCATGCCCATGTATGGGCACAGGTCGTCGCGAGTGATGCGCTTGTCGAGGCCAAAGTGCTCGAAGGTGGCATTCCACACGGCGGCATAGCTGTCGGTGGCGTCCCACAGGGTGCCGTCCATGTCGAATATCAGTGAGTCGGTTGACTTGAAGTCTAAATTCATATCATTTCATTGCAAAAAAGCGCGTTGTATTGCATCTTCTATTATATTTATGGTTACTGAGCCGCCGAAGGCGACACTATGATGCCGACTTCGGCCACTCCAGCCACCACATCGCAGCCTCCCATGGTTTGCCACACGGCTATGCTGCGCATCTGTTCCGTGGTGACCCCTCGGGCCACCACGGCGCTGCACTGGTAGAGCGAGCCGAAGCCCGAGCCCACCCAGTTGCCATAGCTGTCGGCCACGCGGAAGTTAACCGACTTGCGCACGGCCGAGCCGCGGCCGTTGACAATGTCGACGGCCATGCTGAGGTTGCCGTACTTGTAGGCGCTGGTGTGGCGCACAGCCAGGCGCACGTCGTAGCGCGCAAGCGAGTCGGCGCACTCGGGCTTGAAGTTGAGCACCAGAGTCTTGCTCCAGCCGTCGGCCGGGACTGGCACAAACGAGCTGTAAGACGAATGCTTGGGCGCGCAGGCGTCCAAGCATACCGCTATGGCTGTGAGCAGCGCCATCAGCGCCAAGCGGCGCGCCGTGGCGTGGCGGCTATTGCTGCTGCGGCTTGTCGGGGCGCTGCTGCTTGCGGCCTGCCCCCTCGCCGCCTGCTTGCGGCTGCTGGCGGTTGCCCTTGGGATTATTGTTGCTGTTGCTGCCATTGTCGTTACGTGGTTTGCGGTTGCGTCCCCGCTGCTCGCCGCCCTGCTGCTGGCGCTGCTTGTCGGCGCCTTGCTGCTGCTTGGGCCGGCGCTGCTTTTGCTGGGCTTGCGCCCCACCCTCGCCCGCTGGCTGCTGGCGCTGGCGTCCGCCCGACGGGCGGCCTTGGCGGTCGGGGCGCTGCTGGCGTCCCTCCTGGCCGGCGCCGCGCTGGCCGGATGAGCGGCTTTTCTTCTTTTTCTTTTTGTCGAACCGGCTGATGCTGTCCTGGCCTATGATGTCGCCGAACGCCTTTTGCTCGGCTTTGTGCTCATCACCGTCGGGCAGCAGTTTGTCGGGCTTGACGCCATTCTTGTTGAGCGCCATCACCTCAAACACGCGCGCGGCCGACAGCGTGACCAGGTTGGCGGGCACCTGCTTGTCGGTGGAATATGTGATTTCCTTCTTGAAGATGTCGGTCTTAAAGTGGAAATAGGTGTTGTCCTTGGTTTCGAGCGTCACGTCGCGCGGCGGAAGCTTCTTTGTGGCCTCCACATAGCTGTCGACCTCGAAATTGATGCAGCACTTGAGCTTGGCGCACTGTCCGGCCAGCTTCTGAGGGTTGAGCGAGATGTCCTGGTAGCGGGCGGCGCTCGTGGCCACCGACACGAAGTTGGTCATCCAGCTGGCGCAGCACAGCGGACGGCCGCACGGGCCTATGCCGCCTATGCGTCCGGCCTCCTGGCGCGCGCCTATCTGCTTCATTTCGACGCGGATTTTAAACACGTCGGCCAGCACCTTGATGAGCTGGCGGAAGTCGACACGCTCGTCGGCAATGTAGTAGAAAATGGCCTTGTTGCCGTCGCCCTGATACTCCACGTCGCCAATCTTCATTTTCAGGTGCAGGTCGGCGGCAATCTTGCGCGAGCGGATCATGGTGTCGACCTCCTTGGCCTTGGCCTCCTCGAATTTCTCGAGGTCGGAGGCTTTGGCCTTGCGGAACACGCGCAGAATTTCGAAGTCGGGGCGCAGGTTGGCGCGCTTCATTTGCAGTTTCACCAGCCGCCCCATCATCGACACGCGGCCTATGTCGTGGCCCGGGTTGGCCTCGACGGCCACCATGTCGCCCACACTGAGCGGCAGGTGCGCGCTGTTGCGGTAGAAGCCCTTGCGGGTGTTCTTGAAGTGCACCTCCACGATGTCGAAGTCGTTTTCGCCGCCGGGAATGTCGGCAAGCCAGTTGGTGGCGTGCAGTTTACATCGTGAGTCGGAAGCCGAGGCGCAGCCGCTGGTGCAGCAGCCGCCCTGGCAGCTGACGCAGCCGTCCTGGCCGGCGCCGTCGAGGCGCAGGGGGCGCTTGCTGTTGTCAGAGTTGTTCTTTATGTTCATCGTGCGAGCCTCCCGATTTACTTGGCAAAGCTTACGGCGCGGGTTTCACGAATCACGGTGATGCGCACCTGTCCGGGATACGTCATCTCGTCTTGAATCTTCTGCGCAATCTCGTTAGAGAGTTTCTCGGTTTCGGCGTCGCTGATCTTGTCGGCACCTACAATCACGCGCAGCTCGCGGCCGGCCTGAATGGCGTAGGTCTTGACCACGCCGGGATAAGAGAGTGCCAGGCGCTCAAGGTCGTTGAGGCGCTTGATGTAGGCCTCCACCACCTCGCGGCGGGCTCCGGGGCGCGCGCCCGAAATGGCATCGCACACTTGCACTATGGGGGCATACATGCTGGTGGCCTCCTGCTCGTCGTGGTGGGCACCGATGGCGTTGCAGATGTCGGGTTTCTCCTTATACTTCTCGGCAAGCTTCATGCCCAGCAGTGCGTGCGGCAGTTCGGGCTCGTCGTCGGGCACCTTGCCAATGTCGTGCAGCAGGCCGGCGCGGCGTGCGCGCTTGGGGTTGAGCCCGAGTTCGCTGGCCATGATGGCGCAGAGGTTGGCCGTCTCGCGCGAGTGCTGCAGCAGGTTCTGGCCGTAGCTTGAACGGTATTTCATCTTGCCGATGAGTCGAATGAGCTCGGGGTGCAGGCCGTGGATGCCAAGGTCGATGGCGGTGCGCTTGCCCGTTTCAATCACCTCGTCTTCCACCTGCTTCTTCACCTTGGCCACCACCTCCTCGATGCGGGCGGGGTGGATGCGGCCGTCGGCCACCAGCTGGTGCAGCGCCAGACGCGCGATTTCGCGGCGCACGGGGTCGAAGCCCGAAAGCACTATGGCTTCGGGGGTGTCGTCGACCACTATTTCTACGCCGGTGGCAGCCTCAAGGGCGCGGATGTTGCGGCCCTCGCGGCCAATGATGCGGCCTTTGATTTCATCGTTGTCGATGTGGAACACCGTCACGGCATTTTCGATGGCCGTCTCGGTGGCCACGCGCTGTATTGTCTCCACCACGATGCGCTTGGCCTCCTTGTTGGCGGTGAGCTTGGCGTCGTCCATT
>CALBLR010000447.1 GCA_937896015.1 uncultured Prevotellaceae bacterium
AGGCTGCAAAATTAATGAATTAAGCCGTGCATCAGCCTACCAAATGCACCGAATGCGCACCCAAAATCAAATATCGGCCACGGTGCAAAGAGACACGGTCCGTTTCAATAGGGCGAATTAACGCTGCGTGGCTTGCAAAATTCAAAAATGTGTGGTAATTTTACACTACTATTTGAATGACCACTTCACAACAGAAATAGGCATTACATAAATTTTTACAACATAAACTAAATTGTTAAACTATTAATTTAAACACAAGCAATGAAGAAAAGTTTACTGATTGCTGCATCACTGATGCTGTGCACTGGTAACTTGATGGCCCAGCCCAAGGCAAGTGAGCCGCGGCTTCTCATCAAGTCTTCACAAAGCCTGATGGCCCCCGTATGGTCGCCCGACGGCAAGAAAATCGCCGTCACCGGCGACAACTACATCGGCATTTGGGTGGCCAACGCCGACGGCAGCGACCTGAAGCAAGTGTCTGACGAGCTGGGCGCCGGCTACAAAATGAGCTGGCTCAACAACTCCACCATCGTGTCGACCCCCTACACCGTAGTCAACGACCGCCGCATGACCAGCATCGAGCAGGTGAATGTGGAGACCGGCAAGGTGACCGAAGTGGCCGCAGCCGAGCACAACTTCAAGCGCTCGAAAGCCGCTGTTAAGACAAACAAGTACTACAAGCTGATGGTGGACGACCCCGCAGGCGCAACATCGCAGATTCCTGTGCTCAAGGACTATGCAGGCCGCATGATCATCAACCCTCAGCTGTCGCACGACGGCACCATGATTGCCTTCCAGATTGTGGGCAAGGGCATATTCATGATCGACGACAAGGCTACCATGGCACTGTTTGTGGACAAGGGTTCGTATCCGCAGTTCACCAACAAAGACAGCAACGTGGCATTTGTGAAACTTGAGGACGACGGCGCAAACTTCACCAAGGGCGAGATCTACTCGTTTGATATAGTGAAGCGCAAAATCTCGAAAATCGACATTCACCGCGACGACCTGCTGCCCGTGACACTGGCTGCCGACTACGACGGCTCGGCTATAGCCTTTGAAAACGACAAAGACGGCTACATTTATCTTATCGACTTAACATATTAATGCAGCAATGAAAAATTTATCGAAATACATGATTGCCTCGGCAATCGCCTGCCTCACTGTGGGCGGAACCGTAGTCGCTGCCGACAAGGCCGACTGGGGAAACTTTAAACTGTGGATCGACCCAGGACACTCGGGCCACGAAAACTCAGGCCTCTATGGCTACACCGAGGCGCAGAAGACACTGCGCGTGGGCCTGGCCACCAAGGAATATCTGCAGCAATACACCACCATCGACACTAACACCGTGCGCATGACCCGCTACACCGACGACCAGATTGTGGACCTGGACGAGCGCAGCGACATGGCCAACGCATGGGGAGCCGACTTCTTCTACTCGATTCACTCCGACGCAGGCTCGGGCCAAAACCAGACCCTGTTTCTGTTCGGCGGCTGGAAGAAAGACGGCCAGTATATAGAGAAGACGCCTAACGGCGGCAAGCGCTACGGCGAGTTCCTCGACCCGAGCCTCACCGGCGTGATGTATAACACCACCAGCCGCGGCAACTACTACGACCGCGTGTACTACAACGGCGATGTTGACACTCACGAGAACCAGTATCCGTATCTGTCGGTGAACCGCCGCACCAACATGGCCTCGCTGCTGAGCGAGGGCGGCTTCCACACCCACAAGGTGCAGCAGCCGCTGAACATGAACGACAGCTACAAGCGTCTGGAGGCCTTCGGCACATTCCGCGCCATTATGCAATACCGCGGCCTGCAGCTGCCCGAGAAGGTGATGCTGGCCGGCGTGGTGAAGAACTCGGAAAACGACCAGCCCATCGACAACGTGACTGTGACCGTGGACGGCAAGACCATCGTGACCGACTCCTACGAATCGCTGTTTAAGAACTACACTAAGAACCCCAACCTGATTCACAACGGCTTCTTCTTGTTTGAGGGTCTCACCCCCGGC
>CALBLR010000448.1 GCA_937896015.1 uncultured Prevotellaceae bacterium
CGACTTCAAGTGGGACCGCACGGCCATGGCCGAATGCTTCTACATGACCAACATGTGCCCGCAGGCACACGAGCTGAACAATGGCGCATGGAAAAAGGTGGAAAACTTGGTTCACGGCTGGGCGCGCCAGTATGGCCGCGTGGTGGTGGTCACCGGACCGGTGATGAGCCGCGGCATGGAGCGCATAGGGCGCAGGGCCGACATTGCCGTGCCTGGCAGTTTCTTCAAGGTGGTGCTTGCCCCCGAGCAGCGCAAGGCCATAGCGTTTGTCTACGACAACGCCGAGGCCCGCAGCGGCCTGCGCCGCCATGTGGCCACAGTGCGGCAGGTGGAGCAGCTCACGGGGCTTGACTTCTTCAGCAGCCTGCCCGACAGTGAGGAGAACGAAGTGGAAACGCACACCAACGCCAGTGAATGGCTTAACAACTAAAAAAGGACTAACGACATGCAGCACAACCCTATGGACACAACCAGCACCGACACCATTTGCGCCATCAGCACCCCCCACGGCACAGGCGGCATAGCCGTGGTGCGCGTCAGCGGGCCGCAGGCCACCGCCATAGTGGCGCGGAGGTGGCGCGGAGCCGACATCGCAGCCATGCGCAGCCACACCGCACACCTCGGCACAGTCACCGACAGCAACAGCAGCCCGCTCGACCAAGTGGTGCTCACGCTGTTTCGCGCCCCGCACTCCTACACTGGCGAAGACGTGATAGAGCTCTCGTGCCACGGCTCTATGTGGATTCAGCGCCAGCTTGTGCTTAGCCTCATCGACGCCGGCTGCCGCGCCGCCACGGGCGGCGAGTTCACCCAGCGCGCCTTTGCCAACGGCCGCCTCGACCTGTCGCAGGCCGAAGCCGTGGCCGACCTCATAGCCGCACAGTCGCGTGCGGCCCACCGCGTGGCCATCAACCAGATGCGCGGCGCCTTCAGCCGCCAGCTGAGCCAGCTGCGCGGCCAGCTGCTGCAATTCGTGTCGCTCATCGAGCTCGAGCTCGACTTCAGCGAAGAAGACGTCACCTTTGCCGACCGCAGCCGCCTGCTCGGCTTGGCGCAGAGCATACAGGGCGTGATTGGCCGCCTCACCGCATCCTACAGCTCGGGCAACGTGATTAAAAACGGGCTGCCAGTAGCCATCGTGGGCCAGACCAACGCCGGCAAGTCGACACTGCTCAACCTGCTGCTGCACGACGACCGCGCCCTGGTGAGCGACATCCAGGGCACCACGCGCGACGTGATAGAAGACACCGTGGACATAGGCGGCACCCTGTTCCGCTTCATCGACACCGCCGGCATACGCCAGGCCCACGACGCCATCGAGAAGATGGGCATTGAGCGCACCTTTCAGAAGCTCGACCAGGCACAAGTGGTGCTGTGGGTGATCGACGGCACGCAGCCGGCCTCTCAGCTCGAGGAGTTCAGCCGCCAGATAGTGCCACACACCGCAGGCAAAACCCTGATAGCCGCGGTCAACAAAGCCGACCTCGCCCCCGCGGCCCAAGTGCAAGAGGCGCTGGCGCGCCTGCTGCCCGAAGGCGCGCGGCAAGTGAGCATATCGGCGCGCGACGGCATCAACACCGACGCCCTGACCCGAATGCTGACCCAGGCCGCCGCCCTGCCCGACGTGGCCGACGACAACGCCGTGATTGTGACCAACGCGCGCCACTACGAGGCGCTGACCCGCGCCGGCGCCGCCCTCGGTCGCGCCATCGACGGCCTCAA
>CALBLR010000449.1 GCA_937896015.1 uncultured Prevotellaceae bacterium
TCCGCGCAGGGCCTTGTGGTTCTTTTGGTTCACATACTGCATGCTGCCCTCGAATTTGAGCCACTTGGTGAGCTCGGCGCGGCCCGAAAGCGAGAGGTTGGTGCGCTTGAGGTCGGTGGTCTTGATCACACCACTCTGGTCGATGAAGCCTGCCGATGCGCGCACCGACATGCGGTCGTTACCGGCCTCGAGCGAGAGGTTGTGCTTCTGCAAGAAGCCCGTTTGAATCACAGCGCCCGCATTGTCGTAATAGGGCACTGCGCCGTCGTATTTCGAGCCGAAGTGCGAGGTGTAGTAGTAGTTGGTGGTGCCATAGGCGCCGTTGGCATACACGTCCTGGATTTTGGGCCAGCCGTAGGCCTTCGACCAAGAGAGCTGGTTGCTGTAGGTGACGCGGGCGCGTCCGCTGTGGCCCTTCTTGGTGGTGATGATGATGGCGCCGTTGCTGGCGTCGCTACCATAGAGGGCTGCTGCAGCCGCACCCTTGAGCACGGTCATGCTCTCGATGTCCTCGGGGTTGAAGTCATTGCCGCGCGATGAGAAGTCGGTGGAGCGCACACTCATGCCGGTCACGTCATCGGAAGCGGCAAAGCCGGTGGTGGGGTTGAACGAAGAGTTGTTCATGGGCACACCGTCGACCACATACAGCGGTTGGTTGTTGCCCGAAAGCGATGTGGCGCTGCGCAGCACCACCGAGGTGGATGCGCCCGGAGCGCCGCCCGAGCTGGTGACCGTCATGCCCGACACGCGGCCTTGCAGAGCCGAGATGAAGTCGGTGCGGCCCGACTCGGTGATGTCGACGGCCTTGATGTTTTGTGCCGAAGAGCCCACGGCCCTTGCCACACGCTTCATGCCAAACTCGGCGGTGATCACCACCTCGTTGAGCTGGTTGCTGTTGGTGGCCATAGTCACTTGAGCCGCATTTGCGGCGTTCACTTCAAGCGATTTGTAGCCCACATACGAGAACACCAGAGTGGCGTTTTTGGCGGCTTTCAGCGAATACCGGCCGTCGAGGTCGGTAACCGTGCCCTGCTTAGTGCCTTTCACCTTCACGGTGACACCAATCAGAGGTTCGCCATTGGAGTCTTTAACGACGCCAGTCACTTTGCCGTCTTGCGCAGCCGCAGTGAAGCCCACACTGCCGGAACTCGATATTCCGGCAGGCGCGCCACAAGCTATGGCCAGCGCAGCCAGCAATACACATTGCTTTTTCATACGCACGTTTTGTTTAGTTTTAGAGTTTATTGTGGTTATATATATCAGGGAATTGAATATATCTCCAGCATTTTATCATTGCGAATTTAAGCAAAATTTCACTAAAACCGCAAATTAGTCTGAAAAAATCAACAAAAAAGTGCATTTTAGGGTGAGTACTATTCTTTTTTGTTAACAATGTTTCAATTGTTAAATTTACGCCATGCGGCAATGCGCAAGCACCTTACGGGGAAAAGTTGTAAATTTGCAGCAAAATACAATCCATTATGACAAATACCGACAATGGCGGCTCGCAGTGGAGCCGCATCACCGTGAAGATAGGCAGCAATGTGCTCACGCGCCCCGACGGCACGCTCGACATAACGCGCATGAGTGCCATAGTCGACCAGGTGGCACAACTGCGCCGCATGGGCGTGGAGGTGACTATGGTGTCGAGCGGCGCCATGGCCTGCGGACGCGGGCTGATGCGGGGCCGGTGCGACGAGCGGCAGCTCGACGCCGTGGCCGCCCGACAGCTGTATTCGGCCGTGGGCCAGGCGCAGCTCATGCGCCGCTACTGCGACTTCTTTGCCGACCACGGCATGGCCTGCGGGCAGGTGCTCACCACCAAGGCCAGCCTGGGCACACGCGCCCACTACCTCAACCAAAAGCGGTGCATGGAGGTGATGCTGGAGCACGGGGTGATCCCAATCGTCAACGAGAACGACACCATTTCGGTGACCGAGCTGATGTTTACCGACAACGACGAGCTGTCGGGCCTGGTGGCCGCCATGATGGGCGCGCAGGCGCTGGTGATATTGAGCAACGTGGACGGCGTGTACGACGGCAACCCCGCCGACCCGGCCTCGCACGTGATAGCCACCATCGACCCGCGCCGCCGCCTGGCCGACACCAGCTTCATCCAGCAGAGCAAGTCGAGCTTCGGGCGGGGCGGCATGGCCACGAAATACGGCATTGCGCGCAAGGTGGCCAGCGAGGGCATTGCGGTGGCCATTGCCAACGGCCGCCGCACCGACATACTGCTGCACGTGGCCCGTGGCGACCGCTCGGTGCCCTACACGCTGTTTGCCCCGTCGGCGCGGCCTGTGTCGAGCCTCAAGAAGTGGATTGCCCACAGCGAGGGCTTTGCCAAGGGCGAGATTCACATCAACGCCGGCGCATGCCAGGCCCTGCTGGGCACCGGGCGCGCCACCAGCGTGCTGCCCGTGGGCGTGACTGCCGTGGAGGGCGACTTTAAGCGTGACGACATAGTGCGCGTCATAGGCCCCGACGGCGCTGTGGTGGCCTACGGACGCGTGGCCTGCGACTCGGCCAAGGCACGCGCCACGGCCGGGCAGCAGGGGGCACGCCCGCTCATCCACTACGACTACCTGTATATTGACTAAAAAATCAAGCTGTATGAACATATTCGAACAGGCGCGCGAAGGCGCGCGCCAACTAAATTTGCTTAGCGAAGACCGCATCAACGCGGTGCTGCTGCATCTGGCCGACGCCACCATGGAGGCCCAGGGCGAAATTCTGGAGGCAAACGCCCGCGACCTTGCCCTGAAGGACCCGGCCGACCCGAACTACGACCGCCTGAAGCTGACCCCGGCACGCATTGCCGAAATCGCCGACGCGCTGCGCAGCGTGGCCGCCCTGCCGAGTCCGCTGGGGCGCACGCTGGCACAGTGGACGCGGCCCAACGGCATGACCATCACCAAGGTGAGCGTGCCCTTTGGCGTGATAGGCGTCATCTATGAGGCCCGGCCCAATGTGACGTTCGACGTGTTTTCGCTGTGCCTGAAGGCCGGCAGCGCCGTGGTGATGAAGGGCGGCAAAGACGCCGATGAGTCAAACCGCGCCATTGCCGCACTCATTCACCGCGTGCTTGAGCAAGAAGGGCTGAGCACAGCGGTGGCCACACTGCTGCCTGCCACCCACGAGGCGGCGGCGCAGCTGATGCAGGCTGTGGGGCTGGTCGACCTCATAATTCCGCGCGGCGGACGCAAGCTCATCGACTTTGTGCGCAGCCACTCGCTGGTGCCCGTAATCGAGACCGGCGCCGGCATTTGCCACGCCTACTTCCACCACAGCGGCGACCTTGACAAGGGCCGCCGCATAGTGCTAAACGCCAAGACGCGCCGCGTGAGCGTGTGCAACGCCCTCGACTGCCTGCTGGTGGACCGCAGCCGCATCGGCCAGCTGCCGGCGCTGGTCGAGCCGCTGGCTGCAAAAAATGTGGTGCTGCACGCCTGCCCCGAGGCGTTTGAGGCACTCGACGGGCACTACCCGCTGCTGCAGCACGCCGATGACGGCTGCTGGGGTCGCGAGTGGAGGGACTACGCCATGTCGGTGCGCGTGGTGGGCGGCATCGACGAGGCGCTGAGCCACATAGCCCGCTACTCGTCGCGCCACAGCGAGAGCATAATTGCCGACGACGCTGAGGCGTGCCGCCGCTTCACCCGCGAGGTGGATGCCGCCTGCGTCTACACCAACCTGCCCACCTCGTTCACCGACGGCGGCCAGTTTGGCTTCGGAGCCGAGATAGGCATCAGCACACAGAAGCTGCACGCCCGCGGCCCCATGGGCCTGCCCGAAATCACCACCTACAAATATGTGATTGCGGGCGACGGACAGACGCGCGAGCCATAACCCACTCCCCACCCATAATGGCAGAAGCTTTAACGACACAATATTGGCGGCATGCATTGATGCAATGTCGCCATTTTTTGCTATTTTTGTAGAAAATAGGCTGCACCTCGGCAAAGCGTTCAAGCAAGCTTGACACTCTGCGCTCGGTTTGCACTATTTTTGTAGAAAATAGGACATGACCAAATTTTTGATTCACATAATGCTATTCCTGACGCTGGCCGCAGCAGTGGCCGGCTGCTCGGGAGCGTCCGACAACCGCCTCACGGCTGTCGACAGCCTTATGTGGACAGCCCCCGACAGCTCGCTAAGGCTGCTTGCCGCAGTCGACACCGGGCGGCTGGACGAGGCCGACCGCGCCTATTACGCACTGCTGCTGACGCAAGCCAACTACCGCAACTACATCAATGCCACATCCGACAGCCTGATTGGCCGCGCAGTGGCCTACTACGAGAAGCACGGCCCGCAGGAGCGACTCACCCGCGCCCTGCTATACAAAGGCGCGGTACTCGATGAGCTCAACCGCCACGCCGAAGCAATGCTAAGCTACAAAAAGGCCGAATTCGCAGCCGACTCAACCGACTACCGCAACCTGGCCCTTATACATTTAGGCATAGCTGAAATGTATAAGGACCTCTATGCCGGCAATGGAGCTGACATTGAAAACTACAAAGAGGCGTATTCGTATTTCGTAAAAACCGACAACAAGCCCAAGCAACTGATGTGCTTATCGTCAATTGGCCAAAGATTACGAATGACAAACCCAACACTGGCCGAAAAATACTTAAGCAAGGCCCTATCGCTGGCCACTGCACTAAACGACAGCAATGAGATTTATGGCAACTTGGAGTTCTTGTCACGATGCTATTTCATTGACAAGGACTATGAAAAAGCCAAAGAGACTGCCCTAAAATGCATTGCCGAAGGGCGAAGCTGGGTATCCTACGACAGCTACATAAATCTTGCCCGGGCTTATGCCAAGCTTCACAAGCCCGACTCAGCAAGAATATATATAAATAAGTGGAATGTGGACACAGCATGCGACTACCAGCGCGTTGAATACTACTACACGATGTCGGACTTATTTACTGAGGAAGGACGCGCTGTGGAAGCAAGCGCGCTGTTTAAACTCGCCGAAAGCCTATCAGACTCTATGGCCAACACACCATCATTGAACAGCATCGCAAAAATTGACAGGGATGAGGTGAAGAACACGCTATGTGTAAATAAAAACGAAAAGCACAGCCAGCAACGGCTGTTCATTCTCATTATATTAGTAGTGGTCATCTGCTTCAGCGTTGTTTTATATTTGCTGCATTCCAAATCCAGACGCAAATCGCTGTACATAACAATGCTGCAAAAGCGAATGAGGGATGCGAATGAAAAAATAGAGGCCCAACGACATGCCTCATTGCTTGAAATGATGAATCGCGAAAAAAAATTAAGGCACATCATATCAAAGCAAATCGAATCGTTTCAGCACCTTATTTCCACAAGCTACTATGAGCCGAAAAAGTTTGAGAACGAGTTCAACAAAGCATACAAACTCATACAAGAAAAAGACCAATGCTTTTGGACAGAACTACAATATTTTGTCGATGCAAATTACAACCACATAATCAGTAAGTGCCTTAAAACAAACCCCAACCTCTCAAAAGAAGAGATTGGCATAATTTGCCTGATGAGTTGTGGCTTTTCCTATATAGAAATTGCAATCTGCCTTGACTATAAAAAGGAATATATGAGCGTAAAGCGAAAGCGCATCGCACAAAAACTCGGCTTAAATGAAACGCTAATTAATTTTGTAAAAAGAGAAGCTAAACAGCAATAAAATCACCCTAATCGGCCCTTGAAAAACGCCTCACTTACTCCCGATACAAACTTTTTACTTTTATCATTTGTAATCTGCTATTAAGCAACGTATTACAAATTGGGTGACACAAGGTTTTTTTATGTCTTTTCGCTATTTTGCCATACCTTTGCTTCGACAAAAACAACAAAACGAACGATGCTAAAACTTAATTTTCTTAAGTTGTGTATTTGCTTGATTTGCACAAGTTCCACACTGGCCGCAGAAAGGCAAATAAGCACAGTTGAAAAAAGGAAACACAACGGGCACTCTGAAACACCCACTGCGCCACCAACTGTGACTTATGACGATGACGACGGCACTGTTAAGATCACAACCGACTCCACCCAGGTCGGCAGCGCTGTTACAGTAATCAATGAGTCGGGTGAAACCGAGCTGCAAGCAAACACCTATTCAACGAAATCCGTTTTTCCACTTTTCCCCCTTGATGGAGAGACGCTGAAAATTTCAATTGTCACAACAAGTGGCGACACATTCGAGGGGACAATTTACTAATTAATTCAACCCAAACAACTAAACAAAGATGAACCTAAAAACGACGTTTATCTTCGGGCTGACAATGTTGGCCATGGCATCATGCCAAGACACCGAGTTCGCGCCTGCTCCCGAAAAGCAGACAAGTAATCAAACAAACAGCATCAACAATGGCATTGGTTTGCTGAGTTTCAAATCCACAGATGAGCTGAATGAAGCCATGCAAACCATGCATGCCGTTCAGCGAGTGCCGAAAGGCATGATTGATGTACCTCTTGACACAGCCAGAGGAGATGATTTCAAAGACATATTCACCCCTGTGGGCGAACTGAGGGAATATGCGCAAATCGACCCTATTATCGAACTTGAATTGGCCGCATCAAGAAACTACATCGAGGACTCTGGAATGTTTGATTCCACCCCTATATACGAAGCGTATGGTTACGATGATTTGGTTCCAGAGGACGACTTTGCAAAGTTGCTAAACGCACGTGGCGAGATAGAGGTGAACGACACTGTATATAAAGTGTCGAAGCAAGGGACCTACTTCTTTCACGTGTCACTATATAAATACTTCACCAATCGGTATAAGGATTTAGAGTGCACCAATGGCACGAAAGTATCCGACAAGACCTATTTAGTGGACGATAACGGCATATACCGTTATGAGACTTTCGACTCAATCGAAACGGTAGACGCAGAAGATTCCGTGTTGCCCGACACACTGGATGAGAACTTTAACATACCATTCACACCACCATTGAAAGCATCCTACTCCGAAGAGGTGCCGTGGGACAAACTTCCCACTTATGATGCCGACGCTAAAACTATTATCGGCAAACTCTGGCAAAGCCTTTTCGGCCGCAACAAATCACAGACCTACAAAATTTCAAAAAAACGTAGGGTAAGAGGCAAATTCTACTTCTTCAACTATCGCGTGCACGAGTCAATAGGCGTGCAGGTGGAAATGCAAAAGAAGAACTGGGTTGGTTGGAGTGGAACTGTAGCCGACAAGCTTACAATAAACTGGCACAATATCGTATTTGAAACAAAATACCCCTCACCAGTCCCCAGTGGTTACTATCAAAAGAATGCCATGGCTGTGTCACCAGCAGAAGAGCGTATGATGATTGGCTATACCGACAAGATTCCTGTGGTGTCCATTTTAGGATATGAGATAAGCGACAGCGAACTCAACTCATTGGTCAGCAAATCGGCAAGTGAAGTGTATTCATACCTGAAAGGTAAAATCGGCAAGCCAATACCTGGCAATGCAAGAGCCTATATGCTATATGGGGAGAGAAGAATTGTTACCATCTTGCCTGATGGGTATATTGACGGGAATCGCAAAAAAGAGATAGAGAAAAAGTTTTTTGACGATTGGAGGTTTGCTGTATCATTGAATTTAACTAACTTCGCAAGCAGTTGGAAATCATGGTTGAAATTCATGAATGGCCAGTCGATAAGCAACCCCAAACTTATTTGCGGTGAGGTGAGAGTTGCCGCATCGCTCGACAACAAATGGGGTGGCATGAAAATAATCAAACAAGTAAAGAAATAAAAAAACTGAAACGATGAAAAAAAGGTTAGTAGCGACGGCTGTCGCTGTGGCGACTTTAGCTTGCACCGCCCAAGCACAAGAGATGTATTACGGCGAGGGCGACCACCACGTGCATATTGAGGCCGGAACGAATATGTGCTATGGAATGCCTAAATTCCGAGATATGACGTCGAAGGTGAAATTTGGCGTCTATGGCGAGGTGCGCTACCGCTTCTCGTCATGTCCAATTGATGTGGGCGCATACATTAGCCGTGATTTCACCTGCCGCGACTGGACTGGCAACCGCATTGACTTTTGCAACACCAACATAATGGTCACTGCCGACTACAACTACCGCATAAGCCGCTTCTTCACCGCATTTGGCGGTGTGGGAATTGGTGAAGTCACCGGCATGGACATTTCTGACAAAGATGCTGAAATAAAGTTAGGCGGGTTTGGCTACTCGGTGGCGCAGAGCGGGCCGAGCGCGAAGTTCGCATTCATGCCGCGCGTGGGCGTCACGGCATGGAACCTGCTGCGCCTCACTGTGGGCTACAAAGCGCAGGGCACCCTCAACAGCCACGCGTTTGTATCGCTGGGACTCACGCTGGGACTGGGGCGCATAAAGCGCTGACGCCAGACTTGGCAAACCGCATACACTGCCGCGCGGCCTGTGCCATGCCACACTTGGCGTGGGGGCCGTGCGGCACTTTTTTGCCATAATGGGCGGCAAATGCGGCGTGTGTGAAAAAAAATAATTAAATTTGTGAGTTAATTAAGCCTCCTTTTTGCCCAACGGGGCCCATGGGGCTTTTATAAATATTTAAAACATCACACAGAATAATTATGGGAAAAGTAATACTCACAGGCGACCGCCCCACAGGCCGCCTTCACATAGGCCACTACGTGGGCTCGCTGCGCCGCCGGGTGGAGCTGCAGAACTCGGGTGAGTTCGACAAAATATTCATTATGATTGCCGACGCGCAGGCCCTGACCGACAATGCCGACAATCCCGACAAAATTCGCCAAAACATCATTGAGGTGGCCCTCGACTATCTGGCCGCAGGCCTCGACCCCAAGAAGAGCACCATCTTCATCCAGTCGCAGGTGCCAGAGCTGTGCGAACTGGCCTTCTACTACATGAACCTGGTGACGGTGTCGCGCCTGCAGCGCAACCCCACGGTGAAGACCGAGATACAGATGCGCAACTTCGAGACGAGCATCCCAGTGGGCTTCTTCACCTACCCAATAAGCCAGGCAAGCGACATCACCGCCTTCAAGGCCACCACGGTGCCCGCCGGCGAAGACCAGGAGCCCATGATTGAGCAGGCGCGCGAAATAGTGCGCCGCTTCAACGGCATCTATGGCAACACGCTGGTTGAGCCCGAAATACTGCTGCCGGACAACGCCGCATGCCTGCGTCTGCCGGGCACCGACGGCAAGGCCAAGATGAGCAAGTCGCTGGGCAACTGCATATATCTGAGCGACACCGCCGAGGAGGTGGCCAAGCGCGTGAAGACCATGTATACCGACCCCAACCACCTGCGCGTGCAAGACCCCGGCAATACTGAGGGCAACTGCGTGTTTATCTACCTCGACGCGTTCTGCCGCGACGAGCACTTTGCAAAATACTGGCCCGAATACCACAACCTTGAGGAGGTGAAGGCACACTACCGCCGCGGCGGCCTGGGCGACGTGAAGGTGAAGAAGTTCCTCACCGCCGTGCTGCAAGAGGAGCTTGAGCCAATACGCCAGCGCCGCAAGGAGTTTGAAAAAGACATCCCGGCCGTGTATGCCATGCTGCGCCGCGGCTGTGAGGAGGCCCGCGCCGTGGCCGCACAGACCCTTGACGAGGTGCGCAAAGCCATGCGCATCAACTACTTCGACGACGAGGCCCTCATCGCCGAGCAGGCCCGCCGCTTTGCCGAGCAGGCCGCCAAGTAGAGGCCTCAGCACAAGCACCACAGCCGGGCCGCCCACTTCAAAGTGGGCGGCCCGGCTGCATTATTTACTTGTTTTCAATAATAGCGGTCCGCGCGCTTTGCTGCAATTAATTATTTTTCATATCTTTGCACAGGGCGGCCCACTCCGCCCGCAAAAACCAACGAAGGAACTCTTAAACAGATTTTTTCTCACACATTTTTTATAATAACTTATTCACCCTAACACATTATTCGATTTATGAAAAAAAGTGTACTCACACTCGCCGCGCTGGCCATCACAGCAATGGCGGCAAATGCGGCGGCCCCAACAGCTGCCGAGCTGGCAAAGTATAACATCCGCATCGACTTTATCGGCGACTCTATCAACTACCCCACCACTGGCAAGACCACTGTGACCTATGCCACCGAAGGCAACACCGGCACCATCAACATCGCCGAGCCGTCGGGCTTGGTGAACCTTAAGGCCAACGTCGACTGGACAGCCGGCACACTCACTATGGCGCCCCAAATGTGCGGTATGGACGAGGACACCTACGACTACCTGATGATTGTGCCCGCCGCCGACAAGGCCAAGAACCCGACTGAAATCTATAGCTCGAAGATGGGCGGCACCGCAGGCGAGGCAGGCATCACCTTTGGCCCGTGGAACCTGATGCGCACCGACTTCTCAACTAACAAGGGCACGGTGTACGCCAAAGACATCAACACCCGCATCGTGAAGGCCAACGCCACAGTGAAGCTGGGCCGCCTCACCGACGACAACGACGACTACACCTATGCCAAGGGCGAGGAACTGGAGATGCCAGCCTTTGCCGAGCAAAACGGCAACCGCCTCACCGTGTATAACTTCGACGAGATGGGCGCATGCCTGGTGCTCGACCTCAACGGCACCACCTGCACCGCCAAGGGCAGCGAGGTGGTGTATCGCAAAAACGCCCGCCAGACCTACACCGCCGTGGCTCTCGACCCATCGATAATTGGCTCGGAGAGCGTGGTGCGCGCCAACGACCCCGACGTGGCCGGCACCATTGAGGGCAAAAAAGTGATAAAGCTGGGCTACTTCGGCCTGCTGCGCACCACCGGCACCGCCGACCGCGGCCTCTACTACAGCGCCACCATCACCCTCGACAACGAGCTCAACATCACCACCACCGGCATCAGCAGCACCGTGGCCGGCAAGCAGGTGGCATCGGAGATGTACTACAACCTGGCCGGCATGGCATCGGCACAGCCCTTCAGCGGCGTTAACGTGAAGGTGACCACCTACACCGACGGCACAAAGAAGGCCGAAAAACTGGTGCGCTAAGCGCCAGCAGCCTCACATGAGGCACACAGCAGCATAAGGCAAGAGCCGCCACTGCACCGCGCCAGGCGCGGGCATGGCGGCTCTTGCTGCGCATTTTTTGGCACTGCAGGCAGGCCCACAGGGGGGCCGTTACGGCAAAAAACAGTAACTTTGCACCCGCAAAACGCACAAAAGGCATGATGGACAACGATAAAAGCAAACGAGTGGGCATATGCGTGTATGGCGCATCGAGCAGCCGCATTGCGGCCGCCTACACCGCCGCCGCACGCCAGCTGGGCGCGCTCATAGCCGCCAAGGGCTGGGACTGCATCAACGGCGCCGGCTCGCAGGGGCTGATGCGCGCCGCCACCGACGGCGCCCTCCAGGCCGGCGGCACCGCCACGGGCGTGATACCGAAGTTTATGGTGGACAACGGCTGGGCCTACAGCCGGCTCACGCGCACCATAGTCACCACCGACATGCACCAGCGCAAGCGCGCCATGGCCACCATGGCCAGCGCCTTTGTGGCCATGCCCGGCGGCTGCGGCACCATCGAGGAGATGATGGAGGCGTTCACCTGGATTCAGCTGGGCATCATCGACAGCGGCAAGCCGCTGGTGGTGCTCAACACCAATGGGTATTACGATCACCTTATTGCCCAGGTGGAGCAAAGCGCGGCCGAGGGCTTCATGAAGCCTTCGCACCGCTCGCTGTGGCACATAGCAGCCACTCCGCAGCAGGCCATCGAGGCCATTGAGCGGGCATTCGGACAAGAGCCGCAGCCGGTGGAGTCGAAATACTGACCCTCACCGCGGCGCAGCAATAAAAAGAGACAGGACGCAGAATAAAAAGAATATCACAACAATGGCAAAGACTCACGCCACACACACAGCACATGGCAGCCAGCAGGCAGCGCAGGCCCACCCCGACACCACAGCCAGGGCCGACACCGCGCGCGCCGACTCGGCAGCCGCCAAGGCCTTCGCGCCGAAATATCTGAGCGGATTTCCCGACTCGGTGGGCAACGACACCACCGTGCGGCCCTGCGCCAGCCTGCCCGTGGTGGCCACCCCGGCGCAGGGCGCCGTGGAGCAATACAGCAACTCGCCACTGCACGACACCGGCTCGATGTGCCTGCTCATGGCCGCCATATTCTTCATAGCCATCAGCTACCGCACAGGCTACCGCTATCTCGAGAATTTCGCCCACAACATGTTTTCGGTGAAGCGCCGCGAAAACCTGTTTGACGACCACACCGTGAACGACACGGCCATAATGAGCGCGCTGGTGGCCAACACCTGCATCATGGAGGGCCTGCTGCTGTTCTACGGCATCACAGCCGCAGTGCCAGGCATAGCCACCGCCATGCAGGCCCGCGTGTGGCTGTATGTGGGCGCTCTCACGGGCTGCACGCTGGCATTCTATGCCGTGCAGCTGCTGCTCTACAGCCTGCTGGGCTACGTGTTTGCCGACCGCACCGCCACCAAGCTGTGGGTGGCCGGCTACAACGCCACCCAGTCGCTGCTGGGCCTGGCGCTGCTGCCCGTGGCGGTGGTCACGCTGGTGTATCCGGCCACCATAGGCACCACACTCACGGTGGCCGCAGTGCTGTATGTGTGCGCCCGTATAGTGTTCGTTAGTAAAGGGTTTAGGCTTTTTTTCAGCGATTTTCGAGCGAGTTTGTATTTTATTTTGTACCTTTGCAGCGTCGAAATTGTGCCCCCTGCCGCAATGCTCGCCGGCACGATAAAAATGTGTGAATTATTACAGTCATAAAAACTTTATAATAGAGTGAAGATTAAGAAAATCCTGGTGTCGCAGCCAAAGCCGACATCTGAAAAATCTCCATATTTCGACCTTGAAAAAAAGTATGGCGTGGAAGTGGTTTTCCGCCCGTTTATCAAAATCGAGGGTCTGACATCAAAGGAATTCCGCCAGTCAAAAGTTTCGATTAGCGACCACACCGCCGTGATATTCACGGCGCGCACGGCCATTGACCACTACTTCAGGCTGTGCAAGGAGCTGCGGTTTGAGGTGCCCGACACGATGAAGTATTTCTGCGTGAGCGAGGCAGTGGCCCACTATCTGCAAAAATACATCGTGTATCGCAAGCGCAAAATATTCTTTAGCGAAACGGGCAAGATTCAAGACCTGCTGCCGCTGCTCGACAAGCACAACAAGGAGAATTTCCTGTTCCCCATCAGCGATGTGCACGACAACAAGCAGGCCGTGATTGAGGCCCGCGGGCTCAACTGCACCGAGGCCGTGATGTATCGCACGGTGAGCAACAAATTCCAGCCCGGCGAGGAGTTTGACTACGATATGCTCATCTTCTTCACCCCGGCGGGCATCAAGTCGCTCAAGGAGAGCTTCCCCGACTTTGTGCAGGGCGACATCGCCATTGGCGGCATGGGCACAAAGACGATTGAAGAAATAAAGAAGGAGGGGCTGCGGCTCGACATCACCACATCGCCTCAGGCGCCGTCGATGGCCGCGGCCATCGACCAGTACCTCAGCAAGGTGCAGCAAGAGCAAGAGGCATAAAGTGGGCGGCCACTCCACTGCCAAATAGCATAAAGCCATTATTTGCCACACGGCAAGTAATGGCTTTCCTTTTTCTCACCGCCGAACGCCGCTGCCGGCCCGGTCGCGCATGATGCCGGCCATGTGGCCTGCCGCCCAGCTGACAAGTTGCTCTACAAGAGGGATGAATGATATGGCCCTGTCGGTGAGCGAGTATTCCACTCGGGGCGGCACCTCGGCATACACCTTGCGCGCCACAAAGCCGTCGCACTCAAGCGAGCGCAGGGTTGACGTGAGCACCTTCTGGGATATGTCGGGAATGCTCTTGTGCAGGGCATTGAAGCGCAAGCTTCCCTTATTGCGCATCGTGTAGATAATCAGCAGCGACCACTTGCCGCAAATGTGCGCCAGCACATTGCGCACCGGGCAGTCTTGAAATACGGTATCGGTAATTTGGCTGTTCATAAATCACTTGTTTTCATCATTACTATACAAAAGTAAGCAAGTTTCGAAAATTCAGCGCACAGTGAAATGTTAAACTAATATAATCTTGGCTGCTCCAACGAACTGCAACTCAGCAATACTTACTTCAAGGTAACCTATTAACCAGCCTGTACCCTATTGCAAAAACGCTGAAACATCAGTTACTTTGCAGCATCAAAAAAACAACTAAAAAACAACTAAGCAATGAAGCAGATAGAAAAAATCATCAGTGAGAAAAATGTGACCGCCGCCAACTTTGGCAAGATGGCCAACCTTAACGAATATGTGCTCGAAATGGGCCCTAATGTGAAAATTCCAGGCAAGGTGTTTGGCGGCCAGGCAGTAGGCGCCACAGGCGGCGAATTTTCGTTCCAGTCATTTGCTCCGGGCACCGAGACAGGTTTTCTTCACACCCACAAAAACCACGAGGAGCTGTACTTTTTCCTGAGCGGCAACGGCGAGTTTCAGGTCGACGGCAAAGTGTTTGCCGTGGGTGAAGGCAGTGTGGTGAGAGTGGCGCCCGACGGCAAACGCTCGGTGCGCAACAATGGCACCGAGCCCCTGGTGATGCTGTGTGTGCAGTATCGAGGCAACACCTTCACGGCCGAGGACGCCGCCGATGGTGTGATACTCAACGAAAAGGTTGAGTGGTAAGGTACAATAGGTGATACGGAATAAAAACAACAGCGGAGCCTGTGGCGTGTGTCACAGGCTCCGCTGTTGTTCATTTATTGCCCGTCATCTGTCGCGGCGCGACTGCTTCTGTGCGGCAGACCTCTTTTTCATAAGCCGCTGGCGCATGCTCTTTTCAAGCTCATACACTCGTTGGATTTGGGCTTGCGTGAGAAAAGTGGAATACTTTTTGTAGTACTTCTGCCTTATGTCAAGAATTTTCTGACTCCGCTCGAAGTTCTGCTGAATTTGCTGCTCGGGGTTTGGCTTCGATACCTCACCCTTCTGACGGCGCGGGCCTAACTCCCAAATCTCTTTTTGACACTGGCAATATGTGTCCACAAACTTCTGCGCAGTGTTGTCGTCGAGCGCGATCTCGTGGGCAATGTGCCTTGCCTGCGCCACTGCCAGCTGCTCACGGCTTTGGCGCTGCTTGCCGGTGGTTGTCTGGTTGGCCGCATTGGCACCTAAAGCCAAGGCCGCGGCCACCACAAAAGTCATAATTCTAATAAACGCCTTCATAACATTTTCCTTTCTTTTATTTTCATTTTTACTCTAACTCAATTCTGCTCATCGAGAAACACATCTTCCTGATAAGCCTCTATCAAATAGGCCTGGTCGCCAGGCGACAGCTGCTCAAAGGCTTGATCCACATCATTCCATTCGCTTGACGGCTTGGCAAATGGATGGCTGCACACAAGCATCACCGCCACCGAAGCGGCCGCGGCCATGGCGGCGGCCACAAAAGAGCCATACAGTATGCGTCTGCGGCGGCCACGGCGGGCTGTGGCTTTCGACTTGCCTATTGTTGCGTCAAGCACGTTGCGCGTGATGCTGTCGAACGCACCATCGGGCACATTATAGGGCATGCGTCTGCCCACCTGGCTGAATTTGAATTCCTTATCCATGATTTTTTCAGTTATTCGAATTCATGTATTTCACAATCTTCTCTTTAGCGATGTGGTAGCAAGCCTTCATGCTTGCTGGCGTTGACGCTGCCACACTGGCGATTTCATCAAACGTCATATCGTCGTAATACCGCAGGTTGAACGCCAGCTGCTGCTTTGGCGGCAGCGAAAGTATGGCCTGCTGAAACCTCACTTCCAACTCTTTCTCATAGTCGACATAACTGTCGGCTGCCACAAGGCCGGCCCCAGCCGCCTCGCAGTCGTCAGGCACCACCTCGCTCCGGCGCGCGCCTATCATCCGCAAAGCCTCATTGGTGGCTATGCGATACACCCAGCTGCGGAACGAGCCTTGCCCGCCTTTGTAGCTGCCGAAAGAGCGGAACACCCGCACAAACGTCTCTTGCGTGGCATCTTGCGCATCGTCGTGGCTCACCACCATGCGCCTTATGTGCCAGTAGACGGGCTGCTGGTATTTTTTGAGCAGCAGTCTGAATCCCTCTTCGGGATTTCGCTCTATCGAGTGTATAATATTTTTGTCATCCTGTGGTCTCATTACGCGAGTGGGTAGGTTTCATTTAATACAACGGGCCGGCGCTCAGTTCATTGCCCGCTTCATCACATACACCTTTTTCTTGCCACTCAGCACAGCAGCAATGCCTGCAGTCCGGCTTTCGGCAAAGGCGTCGAGTTCAGCCTCGGCTATGTCCTTTGGCAAACCTGTCATTTGGCTGTATTTGTCTTTGCTCAGTGTGGCATTCGCCTTTAGATAGGCCAGAGCCATGTTCAGGCGGTCGCTTTTGCTCAGCCTGTTGATCACGCGTTTGTCGGCCACAGGCCGTGACACCAATGTGACAATGTGTGGGGCGCGTCCGTAATGGCGCGGCATGTGCACAAAGTGGCGGGGTTGGGCTGCTGCAGCCGTGGCTGCAAGCATCATTGCCAATGCGATATATTCTCTTGCTTTCATAATTAATCGTATTTTTTAATTCAACCTTGCTGTTTTTAAACACTCTAAACCGTCATTACTTTTGAGCTCATTTTCATAACCGTTGCGCTTATATAACCCGGCAAAAGGCGAAAAGTAAAAACGCCATACCCATTTTTTTCGCCATTGGCCTCAAAGTGCACCGATTTTTTTGTAATTTAGCGTTTATAAAAGCAATGGACACCACATTTCACACCAAGGGCAACCGCCTTTACAAGGCCGAGAAGCTGTGCAGCACGGCAGCCGTGAGCCGCATGTTTGAGTGCGGCAGCTCGCTCATTGCCTATCCGCTGCGCGTGGTGTGGGCCGAGAGCCAGACACCGGCATCAGCAACCCAGCCCGCGCCCGCGGTGAAGTTTATGATCACCATTCCCAAGAAGCGCGTGCGCCGCGCCGTGAAGCGGGTGCTGCTGCGCCGCCGAGTGCGCGAGGCCTACCGCCTCAACCGCCACCTAATAGTGCCCGCGCTCAACGTGGCAGGCCGCCACATCGATGTGGCCTTCATCTACCTCGACTCTGCCCCTGCCCCCTACTGCAAAATCAGCGAACGCATGCAGGAGTCACTATCCCGCATCGCGGAGGCTGTGACCGGTCAGCAAACCAACTGCGATGACACCAAACCAACCACATAGCAGTGCGGCAGGACGCCTCATAGGGAGGCTGCTGATAGTGCCCATCAGGCTCTACCAACGGCTGATTTCGCCACTGTTTCCGCCCGTGTGCCGCTTCACCCCCACGTGCAGCCAGTATGCCGTGGAGGCCATCATCAAGCATGGTCCCGTGAAGGGCCTATGGCTTGCCATTAAACGCATTCTGCGCTGCAACCCTTGGGGCGGCAGCGGCTACGACCCTGTGCCATGACCACAGCACCCGCCATCACCGACGCCCACACTCACTGCCTCACAGCCACGCAGGCAGTGATTAGCGTAAGCCCTGAGGAGTTCAATCCGCAGCCGGGACTTCTATACTCGGTTGGCATCCACCCGTGGCAGTCGGGCGAGCCAGGCGCCGATGCCCTGCTGCCGATGCTTGAGCGGTGCGCCAGCCACCATCAGGTGGTGGCCGTGGGCGAAACGGGCCTCGACCCGCTGCGCGGCGCACCGCTCGACGTGCAGACGCGGCTGATGCGGGCCCACATTGCCATTGCCTCGGCCGCGGGCAAGCCGCTGGTGGTGCACTGCGTGCGCACATCGCAGCAGTTGCTGCACCTGTGGCGCGACACCTCCGCCGACAGGCGCACGCCGTGGATGGTGCACGGCTTCCGCAGCAACGAGCGCGTGCTGGCCCCTTTGGCGCAGGCCGGACTCTACATAAGCTATGGCATGCGCTTCAACGCCGCTGCCCTGCAAGCCACGCCACGCAGACAAATGCTGATTGAGACCGACGACTCGCCACTTGGCATCGATGCCACCGCCGGCGCAGTGGCCCTATCGCTCGGCATCACGGCACAAGCCGTGAAGGCTCTGACACAGGCCAACGCCGCGAAATTCTTCTTCCACGCTAAAACATCACTGTAAAGGCCGGGGCCAGCACCGGCATATTGAAGATCTCGCCGCAACCATGCCCCCCCCGATGGCCGAAAACGTTGTGCGGCACAGGGCAAAAAAATGCCGGCGGCGCTGCTGCGCGTAGCCGGCAATGCATTGTGTGACCGCTGTCACCGCCCGGGGCGGTAGCCGGTGTATGTGCCAAGTCCCGGATCGTGGCCCAATATCAGATAGCCATAGCGGGCGAAGTCGTTGATGCCGTCCTCATACCACAGCGTGAGCGCGTTGCGCCCGTTGTCGCTCCATTCAAACCTCACGCTAACCCATTGGCGGTAGTCGTTGTAATAGCTATATATGCCAGTGCCATTGTCGTAGAACGAATATTGGTCGATGTCATACTCGCCCAAATCGTACTCTCCCGAGCGGTCGCCGGCATATTCCGCCGTCCATGTGCCTGCCACATAGGAGTAGTAGCCGTCATCGGGCTCACACGAGGTGAACGCCACGGTTGCTGCCAGCGCCACCATCAGCATCATTATGCGGTTGTATACTTTTCTCATAGTTCAAAGTGTTTAGTCGTTGTTGCAATTTTTTGTCGTTCTGACACCTTGAGCGGCGCTATGGTTTAACGACCGGGGTTATTTTTGCTGATTTTTGAGCAAATCGCGAATTTCAGCCAGCAGCTTCTCTTCGGCACTGGGCTCGGCTGGCGCCGGAGCGGCCTCCACCTCTTTATTTTTGTGCGTGAACTTGGAGATTGCTTTCACCATAAGGAAAATGCAGAAGGCTATTATCAGGAAGTCGACCACATTTTGCACAAACGCGCCATAGGCTATGCTGGCGCTGCCCACAGTCAGCTTCAGGCCAGTGAAGTCGATGCCGCCGGTGAGCATGCCTATCACGGGCATAATCACATCGCTCACGAGCGAAGTGACTATTTTGCCAAACGCACCGCCTATAATCACACCTACGGCCATGTC
>CALBLR010000450.1 GCA_937896015.1 uncultured Prevotellaceae bacterium
CCAGGGCCATGTGCGCGTTGATGTGAATCTTGGCTGTCCGTTTCCTCCCGTGGCTTTGCGCCACAAGGGCGCTGGCATGCTGAAGCATCCCGCCGAGGTCGAGGCCATGGTTGCCGCACTCTGCGGGGTGGAGGGGGTGCGCTATTCGGTGAAGATGCGCCTTGGCTGGGACGACGCCATGCAGTGGCGCCAGGTGCTGCCCATCATAGCTTCGCTCAGCCCCGTGGAGGTGACGGTGCATCCGCGCACGGGGCGGCAGCAATACAAGGGCTGTCTGCTCACCGACGAGTTCTCGCTGCTGTATGACAGCTGCCAGTTGCCGCTGGTGCTCAACGGCGGCATCAAGTCGCTGGCCGATGCGGAAGCCGCACTTTGCCGATGGCCGCGCCTGAGCGGCCTCATGGTGGGCCGGGGCTTCGTTGAAGACCCGGCAATGATGTGCCCCGAAAAGGCCACTGTGGACAACTACCGCGCCATGCACGACGAACTTATGGAGGCTTATGCCCAGCGGCTCGACGGCGGCGACGCGCAGCTGCTGGGGCGCATGAAGGCGCTGTGGGAGCTGATGCTGCCCAATGCCGACCGCAAGGCGCGCAAACTCATTCACAAGGCCACCAACCTCGACAAATACCGCCAGGCGGTGTCGCAGTTGTGGGTCTCGATGGCTGGCTCCGCTCAGAACTTAAGGTAGAAGTCGCGGCACAGCCGGCGGTATTCGTCGGTGTAGTCGAGCGGCGAGTGCTCAATGGCCAGCTGCGTGCGCTCCTGCAGCCGGCATTGGCGAGGCACAAGTTCCCACAGCAGCCGCTTGGGCGCGGCGCCGGCCACGGGCATCACCTCGGTCACGCGCAGCGGGCTGTAGCCGCACCATGCGCAGTCTTCAGTCACCTGGCTCTCGCAGTCGGCCGGTGTGACAATGGCCAGCCGCCCGCCGCTGGCCAGCAGCGGCTTGGCCCCTTCCAGCAGCTGGCGGTAGGTCAGTTCGGTGGTGTGCCTTGCCACGGTGCGGCTGCCGCCGCTTGGCAGCACGCCGTTCATGAAGTAGGGCGGGTTCGACACTATCAGGTCGTATTTCTCGTCTGTGGCCAGTTGCTTGAAGTCGCACAGCTGCGCCCTCAGCCGGCTGCCCCATGGCGATGCGGCAAAGTTGCCTGCCGCCTCGGCCACCGCCTCGGGGTCGATGTCGATGGCGGCGATGCTGGCCTCGGAGGCCCGCTGCGCCACCATCAGCGCAATCACTCCGCACCCCGTGCCCACATCGAGCGCCCTGCGCACCCCCTGCACATTGCACCATGCTCCCAGCAGCACGGCGTCGGTGCCCACCTTCATAGCCGCGCGGCTGTGTTCCACCTGAAATTGCTTGAACTTGAAAATACGGCTCCGTGCCATAACCCTCTAAATCGTTGTGAGTGATTAAAGAAATGGGAGCGTGACACACTGCCGCGCTCCCATGTGTATTGTCATTACTTTAAATAATGTGTGGCTTTTTAATATTCGTCCCAAGCCTTAATCTCCACATCGTCGGCCTTTAGGTCGCAGAAGGCGTCGATAAACGCGGCGGCCAGGCGGGCGTTGGTGATGAGGGGCACATTGAGGTCGACTGCCGCGCGGCGAATCTTGTAGCCGTTGGTCAGCTCGGCCGAAGTCAGGTTCTTGGGAATGTTTATCACCAGGTCAATCTGCTTGCGGTGCAGCAGGTCGAGGGCCTGGGGCTCCTTGTCGGCCTCGCTGGGCCAGTGCACAAGCACTGCGGGCACGCCGTTGTCGTTAAGATACTTGTGTGTGCCGCCTGTGGCATACAGCTGATAGCCTTTTTTGTGCAGCTTCACGGCCGACTCCAGCAGGTCGGCCTTCATCTTGGCCGTGCCGGTGCTAAGGAGTATGCCCTTCTTGGGCACGCGCTGTCCCACCGACAGCATTGCCTTGAGCAGAGCCTCGCTTGTGTTCTCGCCCAGGCAGCCCACCTCGCCGGTCGACGACATGTCCACGCCCAGCACAGGGTCGGCGCCCTGCAGGCGCGAGAATGAGAACTGCGACGCCTTGATGCCCACATAGTCGAGGTCAAACACGTTTTTGGCCGGTTTCTCCACCGGTATGCCCAGCATCACCTTGGTGGCCAGGTCGATGAAGTTCACCTTCAGCACCTTCGACACAAATGGGAAGCTGCGCGAGGCGCGCAGGTTGCACTCAATCACCTTGATGTCGTTGTTCTTGGCCAGATACTGGATGTTAAACGGACCGCTGATGTTCAGCGCCTTGGCAATTTTGCTGCTTATCTTCTTGATGCGGCGAATGGTCTCCACATACAGCTTTTGCGGCGGGAACTGGATGGTGGCGTCGCCCGAGTGCACGCCGGCAAACTCAATGTGCTCGCTGATGGCGTAGAGCTTGATCTCGCCGTTTTGGGCCACGCTGTCCCACTCAATCTCTTTGGCGTTTTGGATAAACGAACTCACCACCACGGGGTGCTCGTGCGACACGTTGGCGGCCAGGCGCAGGAAGCGCTCCAGCTCGTCGTCGTTCGAGCACACGTTCATGGCTGCGCCCGACAGCACGTAGGACGGGCGCACCAGCACCGGATAGCCCACCTCGTCGACAAACTCGTGGATGTCGTCGAGCGACGTCAGCTCGCGCCATGCCGGCTGGTCGATGCCCAGCGAGTCGAGCATGGCCGAGAACTTGTGGCGGTCTTCGGCGTTGTCGATGTATTTTGCCTGCGTGCCAAGTATGTTCACGTGCTCGGCATCGAGGCGCATTGCCAGGTTGTTGGGAATCTGGCCGCCTGTCGAGAGTATCACGCCGTGAGGCGTCTCAAGGTCGATGATGTCCATCACGCGCTCAAACGTTAGCTCGTCGAAGTAGAGGCGGTCGCACATGTCGTAGTCGGTCGACACCGTTTCGGGGTTGTAGTTTATCATCACGCTGCGCCATCCCTCGCG
>CALBLR010000451.1 GCA_937896015.1 uncultured Prevotellaceae bacterium
ACCGCAAAGCGGCCGACGAGGGCGAGTGAAACCGAGGCAGCACACTTGCCAGTGTGGCGCAAAGGCATTAATTTTGCCGTGCGGGCGGACACCGAACCGGGCAGCCGCCCTGGCAATGACGTATAATTACAACAAAAAAGAGGAAACATGTTTTCAGGAATAGTAGAAGAAGCGGCACCGGTGGTGGCACTGCGCCGCGAGGCCGGCAACCTGCACCTGACGCTGAGGTGCACGTTTGCCAGCGAATTGAAGATAGACCAAAGCGTGGCACACAACGGCGTGTGCCTAACGGTGGTGGACCTGCCTGGCGACGGCACCTACACCGTGACGGCCGTGCAGGAGACCCTGGACCGCAGCAACCTGGGCGACCTCAAGGTGGGCGACGAGGTGAACCTCGAGCGCTCGATGCTGATGAACGGCCGCCTCGACGGCCACATAGTGCAGGGACATGTGGACCAGACGGCCGTGTGCACAGGCGTGACCGAGGAAGACGGCAGCTGGCGCTACGCCTTCAGCTACGACGCCAGCCCCGAGATGGCGCGCCGCGGATATGTGACGGTGGAGAAGGGCAGCGTGACGGTGAACGGCACCAGCCTCACCGTGTGCAACTCGCGCCCCGACGGCTTTGAGGTGGCCATCATCCCCTACACCCACGACCACACCAACTTCCACCAGATTGCCAAGGGCTCCCGCGTGAACCTGGAGTTTGACATAATAGGCAAATACATTGCCCGCATGATGGAGTTCAACTCATAACAGCAGCACTCTTTGGGCAATGAAGAAGATAGGCATCATAAGCGACACGCACTCGTATTGGGACGACCGCTATGCTGAGCACTTCAGCGGCTGCGACGAGATATGGCACGCCGGCGACATTGGCAACGAGCTGGTGGCCGACCGCCTGGCCGCCCTCACCCCGGTGCTGCGGGCGGTGTATGGCAACGCCGACGGTGGCGAGTTGCGCCGGCGGTTCAAGGAAATGGAGATTTTCACCACCGAGGGCGTGAAGGTGGTGCTGACACACATAGGCGGCTATCCGGGCCGCTATGCGCCCGGCATACGCAACCGCCTGATGCTGTCGCAGCCCAAACTGCTGGTGTGCGGCCACAGCCACATACTCAAGGTGATTCCCGACCGCCAGCTCGACGTGCTCACCATCAATCCCGGAGCGGCTGGGCGGCAAGGGTGGCAAAAAGTGCGCACGCTGATGCTGCTCACCCTTGACGAGGGCAAGATAGCCGGCGCGCAGGTGATAGAACTGGCAAGCGACCCGCAGGGGCTGCACGGAGGAGTGATAGGGTGAACGGCAACGGGCAAATGGCAACGGGCGTGGAGGAGCACAAACTGTGGTATGCCCTGCGGGTGACCTACAACCGCGAGATGAAGGTGAAGGCCGACCTCGACAGCAAGGGCATAGAGAGCTTCATTCCCATGACGTGCCGCGCCGTGGAGCGCGACGGACGGCTGGTGAAGCGGCTGGTGCCCAGCGTGCACAACCTGATATTCGTGCACATCGAGCCCGAGCGCATGCGCGCCTACAAGCAGGCCACCGCCATGCCCGTGCGCTACATCATGGACGCTGAGCGGCGCCACCCGGTGACGGTGCCGGCCGACCAGATGGAGAGCTTCATTGCCGTGGCCGGCACGCTCAGCGAACAGCTCATCTACCTCACCCCCAAGCCCGGCGACTTCAGCAAGGGCGACCGCGTGCGCATACTGGGCGGCCCGTTTAAGGGAGCCGTGGGGCGCTTTGTGCGCGTCAAGGGCGACCGCCGCGTGGTGGTGTGCATCAACGGCGTGGTGGCGGTGGCCACCACATTCATCCACCCCTCGCTGATTGAGAAGCTAAACGACTAAACGATTAACAATGACAACAACCATTCAACAGCAACCAACCACAGCAGCGGCGGCCGCTGCACCCAAGCGCCGCATCCCCTACTTCGACCTGATTAAGGGCGTGGCCATATTCATGGTGGTGATGGGCCACGCCCTCACCATGTGCATCCGCGGCATCGACTCGGCCTTTGTGTTCAAACTCATAGCGCAGGTGCACATGCCGCTGTTCTTCTTTGTGAGCGGATATTTCACCTTCAAGGCCACAAATGCCGGCGGCTGGGCCGCGCCCAACCTGAAAAAGCGGTTCCTGCAACTGATGGTGCCGTTCGTCACCATGAGCGCGCTGTGGACGCTTTACTTTCCGCACAGCGGCCTGCAGTCGCCGCTGGCCACCAACTTGCACGACCTCTACCAGTCGTACTGGAAAAGCGGCTACTGGTTCACGCTGTGCCTGTTTGAGCTGATGCTCATCTACTGGCCGCTGAGCCATGTGCTGAGCCGCCTGCGCCGAGTGTGGCAGCAGGTGGCGGCTATGCTGGCGGTGTATGGCGTGCTGATAGCCCTCAGCGTGACGCTGGCCGACGAGGATGCCAACGTGGACTGGGCAGGCTTCGGGCTGCTGGCGCAGTTCTTTCCCGTGTTTATGCTCGGCGTCATGGCCCACCGCCTGCGCGACGGGTTTGAGCGGCTGCGCCGCAAGCAGTGGTGCCTCACAGCCTCGGTAGTGGGCTTCGGCGCGCTGTGGTATGCGCTGGTGTATCCGTGGGACATGCCGTGGGGCGAATGCGCCGCAGCGGTGACCTCGATAAAGTTTGCGGCCATGCCGCTGATGCACTTCGCCCTTGTGGTGGTGGCGCTTGCGCTGGTTGAGCCATGGAGCGCGCGCCAGTATGCGCCAGGAGTGCGGCCAAATGCAGCGACCCGCTTCTTCCACCTGCTGGGCAACGAGAGCCTGGGCATATACCTGTGCCACTACTTCTTCCTGTTTCCGCTCACCGCACTGCAAGAGCCCATGCGCCAGCTGGGGCTGCAGGCCGTGCCGCTCACCGTGGTAGCCGCCGCAGTGGCGCTGGCTGTAACCGCCGCCACACTGCTGGCCATAGCCGTGATAAAGCGCAGCCGCCTGCTGGCCTTCCTGCTCATTGGCCAAAGCCTGAAATAAAAGCGGCGCGGCAGAGCCGCCGAAACGAAAAATTTGTGTAAGTTTGCAATACGGAAACAAACATTCAAGCACTATATGAACGAGAACAACCAGAAAGTGGCGCTCATAACCGGCATCAACGGGCAGGACGGATCGTATCTGGCCGAACTGCTGCTGGCCAAGGGCTATGAGGTGCACGGCATAATCAGGCGCAGCAGCGCATTCAACACAGGCCGCATCGAGCATCTTTACCTCGACGAATGGGTGCGCGACATGAGCCAGAAGCGACTTGTGAACCTGCACTATGGCGACATGACCGACTCCAGTTCGCTGATACGCATCATCGAGCAGGTGAAGCCCGACGAAATCTACAATCTGGCGGCGCAAAGCCACGTGAAGGTGTCGTTTGAAGTGCCCGAATACACAGCCGAGAGCGACGCTCTGGGCACCCTGCGCCTGCTGGAGGGCCTGCGCATCACCCACCGCGAGAAGCTCACCAAGGTGTATCAGGCCAGTTCGGCCGAGCTGTTTGGCAAGGTGGACGACCGCAGCGTGGGCCAGAACGAGGACACCCCATTCCACCCGCGCAGCCCGTATGCCTGCGCCAAGCTGTATTCCTACTGGATTATGAAAAACTACCGCGAAAGCTACGGCATATTCGCGGCCAACGGCATACTGTTTAACCACGAGAGCGAGCGCCGCGGCGAGAACTTTGTGACACGCAAAATCAC
>CALBLR010000452.1 GCA_937896015.1 uncultured Prevotellaceae bacterium
AGCTCACCGCCATGCGGGGCGGACGCCAGCGCGGAGCCAGCACCATATCGCAGCAAACGGCCAAGAACGTGTTTCTGTGGCCCGGCCACAGCTGGATTCGCAAGGGATTTGAGGCCTACTTTACCGTGCTGATAGAGCGCATATGGGGCAAAGAGCGCATAATGGAGGTGTACCTCAACAGCATAGAGATGGGACGGGGCATATATGGCGTGCAGGCCGTGGCCCACGACCACTTCGGCACCCGCGCCTCGCTGCTCACCCGCAGCCAGGCCGCGCTGATAGCCGCCACGCTGCCCAATCCGCTGCGCTTCAATTCGGCCGCGCCAAGCGCCTACATGAAGCGCCGCCGCCAGCAAATATTGCACGAGATGCACTTTGTGCAAAACCCGCACTGGGGCGTGAGCCACTAAGCCGAGCGGAGTGGAATATTCGCATTTGGGCCAATTTTACGCCCAAATTTTGTTTTTTTAATTTACCGTGCGACTTTTGGAACATTTTTTGTTTGAAAAGAGTAAACGCCTATGCGGCAAAAAACGCGCTTCCTACAACATGGAATAGGCGAAAAATTAGTAATTTTGCAGCTGATTTATGAGCGGCGCGCCATGCGGCGACATGGGGCATGAAACAAAATGAGTTATCTGCCGGCTCAGCGAAGCCGGCCACATCTGCAAAAGAGAGCCACACCTGCGGCAGCTTGCCAGGCCCGTACTGGCGGGCACACGCAGCACAATTGTCCAATTCCCGGCCGCGCACATCAAGACATATAAAACTACAAAACATATAATAACGCTGAATTATTTATGAAAATGAAAATGAAGTATTCAGTCCTGACCAAGGCCGTTGTGGCCGCAGGACTAATTGCAGTGACAGCCGCATGTGGCGGCAAGGGCGACCAGCAGCAGCAAATGGCGAACGCACCCGCCGAGGTCGCAACAATGACAGTGACGCTGGGCAGCGCCAACCTCGACAATGCCTACCCCGCAACCATCAAGGGCAAGAGCGACGTGGAAATACGCCCGCAGATTTCAGGATTCATCACCAAGGTGTGCGTTGACGAAGGCCAGCGCGTGGTGAAGGGCCAGACGCTCTTCATAATCGACGAAGTGCAGCTGCAGGCAGCGGTCCGCTCGGCCGAGGCAGCTGTGGCAGCAGCCAAGTCGCAAGTGGCCACCGCCCGCCTCACAGCCAACAACCAGAAGAAACTTTTTGAGAAAAACATCATAAGCAGCTATCAGTATCAGACGGCCGAGCTGCAACTGCAGGCTGCGCTGGCACAGCTCAGCCAGGCCCAGGCAGCAGTGGTGCAAGCCAAGAAGAACCTCTCGTATGCAGTGGTGAAGGCCCCGTGCAGCGGCGTGGTTGGCTCCATTCCCAACCGCGAGGGATCGCTTGCCAGCCCCTCGGGCCCGGCACTGACCACCATCAGCGACAACTCGCAAGTGTATGCCTACTTCTCGCTCAACGAGAAGCAAGTGCTTGAGCTCACCAACAACGGCGCCCGCTCGCTTGAGACAGCCATCAAGCAAATGCCTCTGGTGAAGCTGCGCCTGAGCGACGGCACAGTGTATGGCAAGCCCGGACGCGTGTCGACGGTGAGCGGTGTGCTCGACGCCAGCACCGGCAGCGCCAGCGTGCGCGCCCTGTTCAGCAACGAGAACGGCATGCTGCGCAGCGGAAGCACCGGCGAAGTGCTGATCCCAGTCAACAGCCAGAACGTGATGCTGGTGCCCCAGTCGGCAACCTACGAAGTGCAAGACATGAAGTATGTGTATGTGATAGGCGACTCGAGCAAGGCAGTGTCGCGACCAATCAAGGTGCTGCCTGAGAACGACGGCGTGAACTATGTGGTGACATCGGGCCTGAAAGTGGGCGACGTGATTGTGACCGAAGGCGTGGGCACACTCGTGAAAGACGGCGTGGTGGTAAAGCCCAAAAACGCAGCCACAGCAGCCAAGAAATAAGTGAAGCATCCACATTTTTAGGGAAAGAAACGAGATAAAGATTTTTTTACAGCAATGAATTTAAAGACATTTATCAATCGCCCGGTGCTTTCGACCGTGATCTCGGTGTTTATCGTGATTCTCGGTTGCATCGGACTATACAGCCTGCCGGTGGAGCAGTACCCCGACATCGCGCCGCCTACCGTGATGGTGTCGACCACCTATACCGGTGCCAACGCCCAAACAGTGATGAACTCAGTGATTGAGCCCCTTGAGGAAAGCATCAACGGCGCGCAGAACATGACCTACATGACCTCGTCGGCCACCAGCACCGGTAGCGCGTCGATCAACGTGTATTTCGAGCAGGGCTACGACCCCGACATGGCCGCAATCGATGTGCAGAACCGCGTGTCGCAGGCTCAGAACCTGCTGCCGAGCGAGGTGACCCGCGTGGGTGTGACCACCCGCAAGCGCCAAACTTCGATGCTGCTTGGTGTCACCGTCAGCGACACCTCAGGCACATATAGCCGTGAGTTTATCGACAACTACATGGCCATCAACATCATTCCCGAGCTGAAGCGTGTGAGCGGTGTGGGCGATGCCATGCAGATGGGTGCCGACTACTCGATGCGCATATGGCTCAAGCCCGACGTAATGGCCCAGTACAACCTGACCCCGTCGGACGTCAGCGCAGCGCTGGCCGACCAGAACATTGAGGCCGCGCCTGGCGCACTTGGCGAGCAGGGCAAGCAGAGTTTTGAATACAGCTTGCGCTACAAGGGCCGCCTGGCCCAGCCTTCGGAATTTGAAGACATCATTGTGCGCACCAACAGCGACGGCTCGGTGCTGCGCCTGAAAGACGTGGCCACCGTGGAACTGGGAAGCCTCTCATATGCTTTCAGCAACCTTGTGAACGGCAAGACCGGTACCACCACCATCATATTCCAGTCGCCTGGCTCCAACGCCTCGTCGACCATCAACACCATCCTAGCCCGCCTCGAAGAGATGAAGAAAGACCTGCCAAAGGGACTCATCTTCACCGTGCCTCTTAACACCAACACATTCCTCGACGCCTCGATTGCCGAGGTGGAGAAGACACTGTTTGAGGCCTTCATTCTGGTGTTCCTTGTGGTGTACATTTTCCTTCAGGACCTGCGCTCCACCATTATCCCCTCGATTGCCATTCCTGTGGCCCTTGTGGGTACGTTTGCGGCAATCTACCTGATTGGGTTCTCGCTTAACCTGCTCACCCTCTCGGCACTCGTGCTGGCCATTGCCATTGTGGTGGACGATGCCATTGTGGTGGTCGAGGCCGTGCACGCCAAGCTCGACGAGGGCTACCACAGCGCGCGCCAGGCCTCAATCGACGCCATGGGCGAGATTGGCAGCGCCATCATCTCGATCACACTTGTGATGATGCTTGTGTTCATTCCCGTGTCGTTCATGCCCGGCACCGAAGGCACATTCTACAAGCAGTTCGGTCTGACCATGGCATTCGCCATCGGCATCTCGGCCATCAACGCCCTCACGCTGTCGCCGGCACTGTGCGCCGTGTTCCTCAAGCCGCACGCTGCCGAAGGCGACGACAAGAAGAAAAAGGCGGGCTTTGTGGCCAAATTCCACAACGGTTTCAACGCCGGATACGACAAGGTGCTGAAGCGTTACAGCAAGATTGTGACCAAATTCATCCACGCCAAGTGGGTGAGCCTTGGCGCCGTGGCCGTGTCGATAGTGGCGCTGGTGTTCCTTATGAAGACCACCGCCACGGGCTTCGTGCCCAACGAGGATACCGGCACCATCATGGCAGCCCTCACCATGCCCCCTGCCACATCGCAGGAGCGCACATCGGCCGTGCTCGACTCGCTCGACGCGATTCTCGCCCACGTGCCGGCCATAGAATCACGCTCGGTGATTCAAGGCTACAGCTTCATGGGCGGCCAGGGCAACAACTACGGCTCGGTGATCATCAAGCTCAAGGACTGGGATGAGCGCACCAAGGAGGAGAGTGCCGACAACATCGTGAAGCAGCTGTATGGCATGACCATGGCCAAGATAAAAGACGGTACAATCATGTTCTTCCAGCCGCCTATGATCTCCGGTTACGGCGCATCCAACGGCCTTGAGCTCCAACTCGAGGACAAGACCGGCGGCGACATCAACAAGTTCTTCCAGATTGAGCAGCAGTTTGTGGCAGCCCTCAGCCAGCGTCCTGAAATTCAGATGGCATACTCGTCGTTCAACCCCATGTATCCGCAATACATGGTCAACGTGGACGAGGCCAAGTGTGCCAAGGCCGGCGTGGGCACATCGGGTGTGCTCTCGGTGCTGCAAGGCTACTACGGCGGCATGTACATCAGCAACTTCAACCGCTTCGGCAAGCTCTACCGCGTGATGATGCAGGCAGCTCCAGAGGCCCGCGCGTCGGCCGAGACGCTTAACCAGATAAAGGTGCGCACGGCCAGCGGCATGGCTCCGATATCCGACTTCGTGACACTCACCCGCACCTACGGTCCGTCGTCGCTGAGCCGCTTCAACCTGTACTCATCAATCACCGTCAACATTCAGGCCAACCCGCAATACACTTCCGGCGACGCCATCAAGGCAGTTGAGGAGGTTTCAAAGCAGATGATGCCGCAGGGCTACACCTATGAGTTCTCAGGCCTGTCGCGTGA
>CALBLR010000453.1 GCA_937896015.1 uncultured Prevotellaceae bacterium
GCGGCGGGGTGAGTCTTGAATGCAGAAGTTGAGCACGTTGAAGCCCATCTCGCCAAGGGTTGCGGCTGCCGATGCGCCGGCAAGGCCGGTGCCCACCACGATGATGTCGAGGCGGCGCTTGTTGGCGGGGTTCACGAGTTTCTGGTGTGCCTTATAGTTAGTCCACTTCTCAGCAATGGGGCCTTCGGGAATCTTAGAGTCGATTGCGGGCTGAGCAGTTTTGATATCTTTTTCTTCCATTTTGTCAGTGTAGTTATAGTGTTATTACTCAGCTAAAATTTTAACATGCGAAAAACCATGTGAGGTAGCATGCCTCTACTGCAAAGAGCACGGCCACGATGGTTGCCCACCACCAGCCGATGCATTTCCAGCGGCAAATCCACTTGTCGTTGGTGGTGCCCAGTGTCTGGAATGCGCTCCAGAATCCGTGGGTCAGGTGGAACCACAGAGCTGCGAAGCCAATGATGTAGAGCGGGAGCAGCCACACCTGGCTGAAGGCGGCCTCAAGGGCCTCAGTGCCGCTCAGGGCTGGCTGGCCTATTACCTCGGGCAGCTGCATCTTGGCCCAGAAGTTCACAAGGTGAAGAATGAGGAACACCAGCACGATGATGCCAAGCACCAGCATGTTCTGAGATGCCCATTCCACCGAAGCGGGCTTGCTGCTCACCTCATAGCGGTCGTTGCCGCGCGCCTTGCGGTTCTGGAGGGTGAGCCAGAGAGCGTAGATGATGTGAATAACGAAGCCGGCGGCGATGATTGCGGTGCCGACCAGTGCATACCAGTTAGCGCCGAGGAACTCGCACACTGCCTCATAAGCGTCAAGCGAAATGATGGCAACGGCATTCATCAGCACATGAAAGGTTAAGAATAGGATCAGAAAAAGTCCGGTGAGCGACATCACCACTTTTCGTCCTACCGAAGAAGTTGTTAACCACATAGTAGTTCTGAATTTAGTTATTAATTTAGTTGTTTAGTAATTGACAATATGTTTCTATTTTGCAAATTTACCGCTAATAAATTGCACTTGCAAAACTATTGATGAAAAAATTCACCAATCGAAACCGGCAGCGCAGCACGCTCAGGCGCGGTGCAGCCGCGATGTGATTTTCGAGGCTATGTCGGCCAGCACGGCGCGCGGCATGGCTGCTATGCTTGCAGCCGCTCCAGCCGTTGCCAGCAGCGCCGACTGCCACCACGGCATGTCGGCCACAAACGGCACGTAGCACACGGCCATGGCCAGAAGCGGAATGGCCGTGGAGGGGTAGATGGTGAGCTTGAAGTAGCGGCGCATGTCGGCCATGCGTATGGCCAGCAGCACCACGTTGGTCATGATGCTGGTCACCAGCACTCCGCTGATGCCTATGCGGCCTATGAGGGTGAAGTTGAGCGCCACGTTGACCAGCGCGGCCGCGGTGATGGCCGGCAGGGTGCGGGCTGTGTCTTTGGCGCACTGGTAGCCCATGTCGAAGAATGCCGCCGCGGCGAAAAACACCGCGCTCACTCCCAGCGGGTACAGAAAATCGAGGCTGGCCTGGTATTTGCTCTCCACCAGCCAGAAGTAGTTGAACTTCACCACAAAGGTGTAGCCTATCAGTATCACGGCAAGCACCGATATGTAGGCGTTGAACATGCGCGAGAAGAAGCGGTCGCGGTCGCTGCTGCCGTATTGCAAGATTGCGGTCTCCTGCCAGGCTTGGTAGAATATCACGGCCAGTGTCTGGATGATGCCGGTGAACTTGGTGGCCACGGCATACACGCCGTTCACGTCAAGGCCCAGGTAGTGCATTATGAACCAGCGGTCGCTGCTCTGCATCAGCCACCAGCACAGCGAGCCGGGCAGCAGCGGCAGCGTGTAGCGCACCAGGCCGCGCCCCACGGCGTGCCAGTCGGCGCGGCGGCTGAAGTAGCGCGCGAATATGTGCAT
>CALBLR010000454.1 GCA_937896015.1 uncultured Prevotellaceae bacterium
CCTGTGCGGCAAAAGCCATCGTGTGGTGTCGACGGCAATAAACCACAGCAAGGGTGTGAATTTCAAGACATACATTAATGAGTGGCGAGTTGCCGAGGCAATAAGGCTCATAGAGGACGGATGGCTTAAGCGACACACGATGAACGCACTTGCCATGGAAACCGGATTCACAAGCCGTGTGAACTTGTATCGCGCCTTTAAGCGCAAAACAGGAATGTCGCCCACCGACTGGATTGGGAGCCTGGATGAGCAGCAGCAATAAAGTCAAGCCCCATTTGGCCATGGCCAAATGGGGCTGGGCATTTTAGAGCGACAGCCAGCGGGCCTATTCAAAGCTCATGGGCTTCACCACATAGTTTACAACGGGAAACGTCTGACGGCCTACGCTGTATTCATACCAGCACAGATTCCAGTCAAAGAAGGGGCGGCTGGGATTGCTGTCGCCCGCCACAAGGCCCGGCACACTGGCCGACACGGCGAAGCCCTCGGTTTCGGAATGCGACACCTCGTTGGAGCGGTTGTATCCAAAGCCAACACCGGCCTTCACACAACCGGCAGTGACTACAAGTTCGGTTTCGTTGGAGAATGAAAAGCCCGTAGAGCCCGACGACGACTTCTCGATTGATATTTCGCGGGTGGTGGCCCCACCCGAGCCAGTGGTGACGTAGCTGTCTTCCTTGCCATTGCCCCACATCACACTCCAGCCGTCGATTTCACCAGGCTTGGGATAGGAGAACGGATTACCAATGGTATGCTTGAACACGCTGCCAAGGTATGGCACTCCCGGAGCATTGCCTACAAGGGCCTCATAGTCGGACAAAGCCAGGCCAATGGTTCTTGACTTGCCTGGGATTGCCACCTGATACCTGCCGCCTATTTCATCGGGGTCTTTTGCATTGGTGATTTCATAGGTGTAGAGTGTGTAGGGCGTAACCTGCATCACCACGCGGTTGTCGTCGCGCGCCTCATAGGTTTGGCTGTAGGTGACAGATGAGCCCGAAGAGGTGGATTTTGAAATTTCGCTCTGCAACTTGGAGGTGAAGTCGACACCGCCCACCTTCTGCCCCACGAGGGGCAGATTGAACTCATATTCAAACCCGCCTATTATTGAGGCCGATATGCTGCCCGACTTTGTGGTTTCGGTGCTCGTGCTGCGCGAGTAGCCCCATGTGGTGACGTAGTCCTCACTCGGTGATTTCTCGTGGTCGGCATACAGATAGGTGGGCGGAGCGGCTATCATTGCATATATTGCGGGCTCGCCAAATGCCTTCTGCGTAGAGCGGTATTCCAACGTTTTGCAACTGGCGTTGATGTTAACTGCACACATGGCGGGGTTGTTGCCCCACTCCACATCGCCGTCGCCAAACCACCACATCAGTTCGCATTCCTTGTTGGAGCTCCACTGGCTGCCATGGGTGTTGTACTTAAACAGCTGACTGTTGTAGCGCCAGTCGCTCCAATTGATAAGGTTTTTGTCGTTGGAACCGGTGCTGTACCACTGCAAAATATTGGCTCCTAAAAATGTGTACATATAGCGCCTGCCTTTATTGTCGCTCGTGCTCATGCTCGCAAAGTAGTACATGGCTTCGGGATAGCCGCTGCCCATGATGTTGACCGGCACAATGTTGTCGGCAAATATCGAGTAGTTGCCCTTGTCAATCCAGTCAAACACCTGGCGGTCGAACTTCACCTTTCCAGCCGCAGCGTCCCAGCGCCAAAGGTCGGCTCCGACCACAATGTCGCGGTTAGACGAAAGCCCGTTTTCAGAGCGCAGCAGCGTGACGTTGCAGTTGCCTGCGCAGCCGGCGTTGCTGCGGAAGCCGCCACTCACCGTGCCGCCATCCACCGCAATGCGCTTAAACATCTGGTCGTAGGAAGTGCCGCCGGGGTTATACTGGCACACTTCGAGCCTGGCCGACTGGGCATACGACTTACCACTGTATTCGCGATAGAGCATCACAATGTCGGGGTACTTGCCATTAGTGACATTGCCCACCTTCACGTCGAGAAACCAGATGTTGCCCGAGGTGCCGTTTTTATCGCCAAGCGAGCAATACATGTGATGCTTTATGTTGAACACATCGTCGTAAAGCACCAGCTCGCCGCGGTTGCGGTTGATGTCGACGGCTATAAGCTCCAACTTCTTGATGTAAGGGTTGTTGCGGGCTCGCAGCAGCACCAGTTCGGGGCTATTGTCGCCGTTCACATCGCCCACGGCCATGCGCACTACGGTCTTGGCATCGTTGCCGCGGTCCCAGCGGTTGAAGT
>CALBLR010000455.1 GCA_937896015.1 uncultured Prevotellaceae bacterium
TATTGCCACTATGGCGCCCGCCTTGCCGCGCATCAGTTTCTCGCCAAACTCCTGCAAGGCGATGTCGAGGCTCAGCTTCAGGTCGTGGCCGGCCTCGGGCGGCACATCGCTGCGTCCGCCATTGTACCGGCCCTTGATTTTGCCCATGGCATCGCGTATGAGAATCTCCTGGCCCTTGCGGCCGCGCAGGTAGGGCTCGTAGCTCTTTTCTATGCCCAGGTCGCCGGTGAAGTCGCCGGGGCGGTAGTAGCTGTCGCGCTCAAGGTCGGCCTCATTGACCTCGCGCACGTCGCCAAGCACGTTGGCCGCTGCGGCGTAGTTGTACTCGCGTATCATGCGCTGCACTATGAAGAAGCCGGGAAAGCGGTAAAGCTTTTCCTGCATGCGGCCATACACCTGCGGAGTGAGGTGCTGCAGCACCGTCTGCTGGCTGTAGTCGGAGTAGTTGCGGTTTTTCTGCGGGTCGCGCATGTCGGCCAAGTGACGCTTAAAGTCTTCAACACTGATTTGCAGTGTGTTGCACATATCTATGGTGTCGAACGGATGCACGTCCTTGGGGATCATCATCAGGTCGTAGGCCGGCTGGTTGTAGACCACCAGGCGGCCGTTGCGGTCATAGATTTGGCCGCGCGAGGGATAGATGACCTTGCGCAGAAAGGCGTTGGTGTCGGCATTCTCCTTGTATTGCGTGTCGAACACCTGCAGCTGCAGCAGCCTGAGGGTGTAGATGAGCACTATCACCACCAGCAAGCCGCCTATCACATATTTTCTTTTTTCGAGATTATAGTCTTTTCTCACGGCTGGTGCTAACTAAACTGTCAATAGCTAAAATCAACACAATCGATAGCGCGCTGCTGGCCACAATGCGCATCAGCGTCAGTGGAAAGTCGCGCAGCGTGAAGGCCTGTATCATGAACAGCACAAAGCAGTAGAGCAGCACAAACGTGGACATGAACTTAACATATGCGCCCACGCCCATCGAGGCTATGGAGGGCAGCGGGTTGCCCATTTCGTCGTCGCGCGGCACGTAGAGGTTGAACACCGGGCGGCGCACGGCGGCCAGCAGCGTGCAGGCCAGCGCATTCATGCCCTGGGTGTTGTTGAACACGTCCACCACCAGTCCCAGCAGGAATGCGATGGTGAGAGTCCAATTGATGTGCAGGTTGATGGGCAGCCTCATTATCAGGTAGATGAATATCACCGGCATGGCCACGTTGAACAGCACTATTTTGCTGCAAATCACCTGCGCGAGCAGCAGCACTGCAAACAGCACGATGAATTGAATCACAGTCTTTGTCATTGTTTCACAGCCTCCTCCTGAAGGGTAGCGTTGTTGTCGCCTTTCTCGTCTTGGCGCTCGATGTATTTCAGCTCGTTTTTAATGGTGTTGGTGATGGCGCGCACGGTGCTCAGCTGCGAGAAGTCGGTGCTGAGCTTGATGCGCAGCGTCACAAAGTTGCCGCTCATGTCGCGCTCGCGCTTGTCGACCACGCCCACTATTATGCCCTCGGGAAACACTGCCGAGTAGCCGCTGGTGACTATGGTGTCGCCGCGGTTGTAGCGCCCGTGCCGGGGCAGCTCCTCAAGCAGGGCGTATTGCGGGCTCTTGCCGTCCCACGAGAGGCTGCCGAAGAAGGCGCTGTTCTTCA
>CALBLR010000456.1 GCA_937896015.1 uncultured Prevotellaceae bacterium
CGGGCGCGCCCCACCTGCCATATATCAGCGCATAGTTGCCGGCTATGTTCATCACATTGCCGGCGGTCATTATCCACATTGCCAGGCTGGTGTGGCCCACCGCGTCGGCATACTGCCGCAGCGCGTTGATCAGCGCCAGCGGCACCATCGACCACAGCACTATCGCATAGTAGCTGCGCACCATCGGCAGCAGCTCGGAGGGCATGCCCAGCCGGTGCAGGTTGCAATACAGCGCCGTCCACACCGCCATCAGCAGCGCGGCATAGGCGGCGTTGGCCGCCAAGGCGTTTCGCAGCATCGAGCCCATGCCCCGCGCGTCGCCTCGCGCGTGCAGCGGCCCTATGAGCGGTGTGATGCCGTAGGAGAATCCCAGCGTCATCAGTATCATCAGGTTGAACACATTGTTCACCAGCGATGCCGCCGCCAGGGCCTGCGTCGAGTAGCGCCCCACCATTATGGTGTCGGCATATCCGGTTATGATGGCGCCAAGCTGGGCCGCCACAATGGGGCCGGCCAGCTTCAGAATCTGCACATAGTGCTGCTTGTATTTGGATGCGTAGTGCTGCATGTGTATGGGGGACGGTGATGTGCCCGGTGACGACGGGCAAAAAATGTGCGCACCTCCCAGCTATGCCTGTGCGGCGGCTGTCGCGGGGTGCGCACTATGGAATCATTTAATCGTCGTTGGCCGCTCTATGGGAGCGCAGCCGTGCCATTAAAGCACAGCGTCGACGGCAGCCTTGATGTCGGCGAAGATGCCGTCGATCGAGCCGGTGCCCTTGATGGCCTTGTAGAGGCCCTTCTGCTTGTAGAAGTCCTGCAGGGGTGAAGTCTGGCTGTGGTACACCTGCAGGCGGCCCTTGATGGTCTCAAGGTTGTCGTCGCTGCGGCCGCTCTCCTTGCCGCGCTTAATCAGGCGCTCCACAAGCTCGTCTTCGGGCACTTCAAGGCCCACCACAGCGCTCACGCCGGGGTTGCGCTCCTTGAGCATCTTCTCAAGAGCCTCGGCCTGGGCGATTGTGCGGGGGAAACCGTCGAAAATCACGCCCTTGCTGGCCTTGTCGGCATTGTCGTCGAGCACCGAGGCCAGAATGCCAATCATCAGCTCGTCGGGAATGAGCTGGCCCTTGTCGATATAGGCTTTGGCGGTTGTGCCCAGCTCGGTGCCCCGCTTAATGTGGTCGCGCAGCACGTCGCCGGTTGAGATGTGAAACAGACCGTAGGGCTTAATCAGATTGTCGCTCTGAGTTCCTTTGCCCGAACCGGGAGCGCCGAAAATAACGATGTTAAGCATTTTTTTCTAATCGTTTTTAATCTGTGAAACGTGAATATCGTTGATAATAACTCTTTTGCATAGTCTTGCGTGCACACCCGTTCCGCGGCCCGGCATCCTGGCCGGCCGCATAGGTAATGGCGGCATTGGGTCGCGTCAGTGCTGCTCCTTCAGCACATATATGTCCTCAAGGTCGCGCGCCTGGCCGTCGAGGTCGAGCCCGTAGCCTATTATGAACTTCGACGGAATCTCAAATCCTACATATTCCGGTGCCTTGCCGGCCTTGAGCGACGCGGGCTTGTAGAGCAGTGTGGCCATCTTCACGGCCTTGGGCTTGCGCTCTGCCAGCTGCGCGCGCAGCTTCTGGGCCGTCACGCCAGTGTCTACGATGTCCTCTATGATAATCACCGTGCGGCCCTCGATGTCCTCGCTCAGACCCATTATCTGCTTCACCTTGCCAGTCGACGCCGTGCCCTCATACGACTTGAAGCGTATGAAAGTGATTTCGCTCTCGTGCATGTTGCATGCGCGAAACAAGTCGGCAGCGAACACAAACGCGCCGTTAAGCACGCACAGAAACAGCGGGTTTTCGCCTGCGCAGTCGCGCCTAATCTCCTCGGCCACGCGCTGCACCTGCTTTGCAATCTCCTCTTTTCTGAGGTAGGGTTCAAAGGTCATCCCTTTGATTGTCACTTCTTCCATATCAGCGTTTAGGAATATATTTTGTGTGCAAAATTAGCAAAGTTTCACAACCTCGCCAAACAAAACCCCCACTATTTGTCTGTCATCTTGCCCTACCGCTGAATTACAGTTCATCGAGTTGCTGCATATCGTTCCTTAGCGAATTGTAGGCGTCGTAATAGTCAATGTGAATATTGTAGTTGTATGGTGAGTTAATCCAGTCTTCAGCATCTTTT
>CALBLR010000457.1 GCA_937896015.1 uncultured Prevotellaceae bacterium
AGCGTGTCGCGCATCGTAATTGAGAGAACACTCAAGATTCTCACAATCACTATCTGCACTTCGCGCCCCGGCCTCATCATTGGCAAAGGCGGCGAAGAGGTTGACAAAATCAAGGGTGAGCTCAAAAACCTCACCAACAAGGACGTTCAGGTGAACATCTACGAGGTTAAGCGCCCCGAGCTCGACGCCGAGATCGTGGCCAACAACATCGCCCGCCAGATCGAGGGCAAAATCGCCTACCGCCGCGCCGTGAAGATGGCAGTGGCCTCGACCATGCGCCTCGGCGCAGAGGGCATCAAGGTGCTCGTCAGCGGCCGCCTCAACGGCGCCGAGATGGCACGCAGCGAGATGTTCAAGGAAGGCCGCACACCGCTGCACACACTGCGCGCCGACATCGACTACGCACTCGTGCCCGCACTCACCAAGGTGGGCCTGATAGGCGTCAAGGTTTGGATCTGCCGCGGCGAAGTCTACGGCAAGAAGGACCTGGCACCCAACTACACCAGCCAGCAGGGCGAGCGTCGCGAAGGCGGCCGCGGCCGCGGTTTCCGCAACAGAAAGAACAACCGCTAATCACAATCACGTAGGATTATAACAATTTAAGAGAAAATGTTACAACAACCAAAAAGATTAAGATATAGAAGACCTTCCGACGGTCATCCGCGCCAGTACTCTAAGCGCGGCAACCAGCTCGCCTTCGGCTCGTTCGGCATCAAGGCTCTCGACTCAAAGTGGATCACAGCCCACCAGATCGAGGCCGCCCGTGTGGCCGTGACACGCTACATGCAGCGCGAGGGTAACATCTGGATTCGCATCTTCCCCGACAAGCCCTACACCCGCAAGCCTGCCGATGTGCGTATGGGTAAAGGTAAAGGTGACGTCGCAGGATATGTGGCTCCCGTGCACCCCGGACGCATCCTCATCGAGGTCGACGGCGTGAGCTTCGACATCGCGAAAGAGGCACTGCGCCTGGCAGCACAAAAGCTCCCCATCCCAGTTAAGTTTGTGGTTCGCCCCGACTACGATCCCTCTCAGAATGTGTAACCTAAGCATTATTTAGACTCGATTATGAAGAAAGCAGAATACAAAGAAATGTCTGACAAGGAGCTGCAAGAGCGCCTTCAGACTGCCGAGAAGGAATACCAGCAGGAGCGCATCCAGCACAGCATTTCGCCTCTCGACAACCCCGCAAAGATTACACTCGACCGCCGCGAGATCGCACGCCTCAAGACCGAGATCCGCGCACGCGAACTTAAAATTAACAAATAATCCCAACAACTGAAATGGAGAAGAGAAACTTAAGAAAAGAGAGAATTGGGGTTGTTTCCAGCAACAAGGGTGACAAGACCATCACTGTGACCATCAAGTGGAAGGAGAAACACCCAATTTACGGTAAGTTTGTCAACAAGACAAAGAAGTACCACGCTCACGACGAGAACAACGAGTGCAACATCGGCGACACCGTGCGCCTGATGGAGACCCGCCCCCTGAGCAAGACCAAGAGATGGAGATTAGTTGAAATCATCGAAAAAGCGAAGTAATTTACAGTTATGATACAGACAGAAAGCAGATTATCAGTTGCCGACAACAGCGGCGCGCGCGAGGTGCTCTGCATCCGCGTGCTCGGTGGCACTGGCCGCCGCTACGCTTCGGTTGGCGACCAGATCGTGGTCACCGTCAAGAACGCTATCCCTTCGAGCGACATGAAGAAGGGCACCGTTTCGCGTGCGGTCGTTGTTAGAACCAAAAAGGAAATCCGCCGCCAGGACGGCTCTTACATCAGGTTTGACGACAACGCTTGCGTGTTGTTGACCAATGCAGGTGAGTTACGCGGCACGCGTATCTTCGGCCCCGTAGCCCGCGAGCTGCGCGCCACCAACATGAAGATCGTGTCGCTTGCACCCGAAGTTCTTTAATCAAAATTACCAAAGGTTATAAAGCAATATGGCTAAATTATCAATAAAGAAAGGCGATACAGTCTACGTGCTCGCCGGCGACGACAAAGGCAAGACCGGCCGCGTGCTCAGCGTGCAGGCCAAGGCAGGCCGCGTGGTCGTAGAGGGCATCAACATCGTTACAAAGAGCACCAAGCCCAGCGCGCAGCACCCCCAGGGCGGCTTCGTGAAAATGGAGGCTCCCATTCACATCTCTAACGTTAACCTCGTCGACCCCAAGAGCGGCAAGGACCCTAAGCCCACACGCGTAGGCTTCAAGAAGGATGAGAATGGCAAGACAATTCGTTACGCTAAAAAATCAAAAGAGGAGATTAAATAATGAGTACAACTCTTAAGAAACAATACGACGAGGTGATCGCGCCTGCTCTGATGAAGCAGTTCAACTACACCTCGACTATGCAGATTCCGCGTCTCACTAAGATCGTCCTCAACGAGGGCCTCGGCGACGCCACACAGGACAAGAAAATCATCGAGACCGCAATCAACGAGCTCACTGCCATCACCGGCCAGAAGGCCGTGCCCACAGTGTCGAAGAAGGATATCTCCAACTTCAAGCTGCGCAAGAAGATGCCCATCGGCGCCCGCGTAACTCTGCGCCGCGACCGCATGTATGAGTTCATGGAGCGCTTCATCCGCATCGCCCTGCCCCGCATCCGCGACTTCAAGGGCATCAGCGGCAAGCTCGACGGCCGCGGCAACTACACCGTGGGCATCACCGAGCAGATCATCTTCCCCGAAATCAACATCGACTCGGTGAACAAGATGACCGGCATGAACATCACTTTCGTGACCACCGCCCAGACCGACGAGGAGGGCTACGCACTGCTCAAGCTCTTCGGCCTGCCTTTCAACAACGCTAAATAATTAAAACAACACAATTAGTTATGGCAAAAGAATCAATGAAAGCGCGCGAGGCTAAGCGCCAGAAGCTGGTGGCAAAGTATGCCGCCAAGCGCGCAGCGCTCAAGGCCGCCGGCGACTACACCGCCCTCCAGGCCCTTCCCCTCAACGCTTCACCCGTGCGTCTGCACAACCGCTGCAAGATGTCTGGCCGCCCCAAGGGCTACATGCGCCAGTTCGGCATCAGCCGCATCGACTTCCGTGAGATGGCCTCTGCAGGCCTCATCCCCGGCGTGAAGAAGGCAAGCTGGTAAACCCAAACGCACACAGCAAAGCAACAATTCATTTTAGTATTAAATATTGTTCGGACACAAGCAAAACAAAAAAATCATCAAACGCCCGAATCAATTTAAAACAAAAAATCAATGACTGATCCAATTGCAGATTATTTGACCAGATTGAGGAATGCGATCAAGGCACAGCACCGTGTCGTTGAAATCCCTTCTTCAAAACTGAAGAAAGAGATCACAAAGATTCTCTTCGAGCAGGGTTACATCCTTAACTACAAGTTCATCGATGACACCCAGTGCCCCTCAGGCACAATCAAAATCGCGCTCAAGTACGACAACGTCGACAAAGTGAACGCCATCAAGTGCCTCAAGCGAGTTTCGCGCCCCGGCCTGCGCCAGTACACTGGCTACAAGGACATGCCACGCGTGCTCAACGGTTTAGGTATCGCCATCATCTCCACCTCGCGTGGCGTGATGACCAACAAGCAGGCATGCGACCTGAAGGTTGGCGGCGAAGTTTTATGTTACGTTTATTAATGATTAAAGGAGGTAAAAGATTATGTCAAGAATAGGAAAATTGCCAATTGAGTTACCTGCCGGCGTAACAGTGGACATCAAGGACAACATAGTGACTGTGAAGGGCCCCAAAGGCGAGCTCAAGCAGGAAGTTAAATCAGATAAGGTTGCAGTCGCCGTAGAAGGCAGCCAGGTGAAGGTGACACGCGCCAACGACGACCGCCCCACCCGCGCGCAGCACGGCCTCTACCGCGCCCTCATCCACAACATGGTGGTGGGCGTGAGCGAGGGCTTCAAGAAAGAGATGGAGATTGTGGGTGTCGGCTACCGCGCCACCAGCAAGGGCCAGGTGCTTGAGCTCGCGCTCGGCTACTCGCACGCCATCTACCTCAAGATGCCCCCCGAGGTTAAGGTCAACGCCGTATCGGAGCGCAACAAGAACCCCCTCATCACCCTGGAGTCGGCCGACAAGCAGCTCCTTGGCCAGATTTGCGCCAAGATCCGCACATTCCGCAAGCCAGAACCTTACAAGGGCAAGGGTATTAAGTTCGTAGGCGAAATCATCCGCCGCAAGTCTGGTAAAACGGCAGCAGCCAAATAACATTCACTAACTATGGTATCAAAGAATCAGAGAAGAAATAAAATCAAAGCACGCATCCGCGGCAAAATCAGCGGCACTGCCCAGCGCCCGCGCCTGTGCGTGTTCCGCAGCAACAAGCAGATATATGCTCAGCTAATCGACGACGTTGCTGGCAATACCCTCGTTTCAGCTTCTTCCAAGGGAATCACTGAGGGAACAAAGAGTGAAATCGCTGCCAAGGTGGGCGAGAACGTGGCCAAGAAGGCCCTCGACGCAGGCATCGAGACAGTAGTGTTTGACCGTAACGGTTTCCTTTTCCACGGCCGTGTGAAGTCGCTCGCCGACGGCGCACGCAAGGGTGGTCTTAAATTTTAAAGAATCATGGCAAAGAAGAACAACAGAGTTAAAACAACAAGCGATATTGAATTGAACGATCGCCTCGTGGCCATCAACCGCACCACAAAGGTGACCAAGGGTGGCCGCACCTTCACCTTCGCTGCCATCGTGGTAGTTGGTGACGGCAACGGCATCATCGGCTACGGCCTGGGCAAGGCCAACGAGGTAACCACCGCAATCGCCAAGGGCGTTGAGATGGCTAAGAAAAACCTCATCAAGGTGCCCGTGCACAAGGGCACCATACCCCACGAGCAGGTGGCCAAGTTCGGCGGCTCGCGCGTGTTCATGAAGCCCGCCACTCCCGGTACCGGTGTGAAGGCCGGTGGCGCTATGCGCGCCGTGCTCGAGAGCGTGGGCATCACCGACGTGATCTGTAAGTCGAAGGGCTCAAGCAACCCCCACAACCTCGTGAAGGCCACCATCGCCGCCCTCGACGAGATGCGCAGCCCGCTCACAATTGCCCAGTATCGCGGCATTAGCCTCGACAAGGTGTTTAACGGTTAATTTTAAAATTTGACACACACAAAATGGCTAAAATCAAGATAAAGCAAGTGGTGAGCAGAATCAATCGTCCTGCACGCCAGAAGAGAACCCTCGACGCTCTGGGTCTCCACAAATTAAATCATGAGGTAGTGAAGGAGGCAACTCCCGAAGTCCTTGGTATGGTAAACGTGGTTCGTCATCTTGTAGAAGTAACGAACGCTTAAAATAATAATTTTAAACTGTTATGGATTTAAGTAATTTACAACCAGCATTAGGTTCCAATAAGAAAAAACGTCGCATCGGACGTGGTCCGGGTTCTGGTAAAGGCGGAACTTCTACACGAGGCAGCAAGGGCGCAAAGTCGCGCTCGGGCTACAAGAACAAGGTGGGCTTCGAAGGCGGTCAGATGCCTCTGCAGCGCCGCGTGCCCAAGTTCGGCTTCAAGAACATCAACCGCGTTGAGTACAAGGCCATCAACATCGAGGTGATCGAAGAGCTCGCCAAGAAGGCCAACCTCGACAAGGTGACCGTGGCCGACCTGCGCCAGGCTGGCCTGGTGCGCAAAAACCAGCTTGTGAAGGTGCTCGCAGTGGGCACTCTCAGCAAGAAGGTCGACGTGGAGGCCAACGCCTTCTCGAAGAAAGCCGAGGAGGCCATCACGGCCGCCGGTGGTACAATCGCTAAAGTGTAAAGCCTAATGAGACTTATTCAGACTTTAAAGAATATCTGGAAGATTGAGGACCTGCGCAAGCGCATCACCATCACATTCCTTTTCATACTCGTGTATCGATTCGGATGCTATGTGGTGCTGCCGGGCATCAATCCCGACGACCTCGACGCGCTGCGCAACTTCACCAACAGTGGACTGATGCAGCTGCTCGATATGTTCTCGGGTGGCGCATTCTCTCAGGCTTCCATTTTCGCCCTGGGCATCATGCCCTACATCACCGCGTCTATCGTGATCCAACTGCTGGGCATGGTCATGCCACAGTTCCAGAAGATGCAGCGTGAGGGCGAAAGCGGCCGCATGAAGCTCAACCAGTACACGCGCTATCTTACAGTGCTCATCCTGCTGGTGCAGGCTCCCGCCTACCTCGTCAACCTGCAGTATCAGGTTAACTCGGCCGGCGGCAACGCCCACTTCGGCTTCCTGTCGATGCTGTTCCTCACCATCGTGCTCACCGCCGGAGCCATGTTCATCATGTGGCTCGGCGAGAAGATCACCGACAAGGGCATCGGCAACGGCATCTCAATGATCATCCTGGTGGGCATCATCGCCCGCTTCCCCGGCGCTCTCGTGCAAGAGTTCACCGGACGCCTCACCGCCTCGCAGGGCGGTCTGGTGATGTTCCTTATCGAAATCATCATCCTCTTCGCAGTCACCGCAGGCGCAGTGATGCTGGTGCAGGGCACGCGCAAGGTGCCCGTGCAGTATGCCAAGCGCATCGTGGGCAACCGCCAGTATGGCGGCGCCCGCCAGTACATCCCCCTCAAGGTGAACGCTGCCAACGTGATGCCCATCATCTTCGCCCAGGCGCTGATGTTCATCCCCATCACACTGGCCGGCTTCGGCGCCAAGCAGGACGCCCCCGGCTTCATCGGCAGCCTGGCGCGCACGTTCGGCGACATGAACGGATTGTGGTACAACGTGGTGTACTTCCTCATGATTGTGGCGTTCACCTACTTCTACACAGCCATCACCGTCCGCCCCACCCAGATGGCAGAGGAAATGAAGAAGAACAGCGGCTTCATCCCTGGCATCAAGCCCGGCAAGAAGACCGCCGACTACATCGATTCGATAATGTCGCGCATCACGCTGCCCGGCTCCATATTCCTGGGCATCGTGGCAATCCTCCCGGCGTTCGCCCGCTACTTCGGCGTCAACCAGAGCTTCGCCCAGTTCTTCGGCGGCACTTCGCTGCTGATCATCGTGGGCGTGGTGCTCGACACGCTGCAGCAAATCGAGACACACCTCACCATGCACCACTACGACGGCCTGATGAAGAGTGGCAAGATTAAAGGACGCACCGGACTTAACGGTTAATGCAACTGACTAAACTAAGGAGAATTTAAAAAGCTATAATGATTTATCTGAAGACAGATGAAGAAATAGAGCTTCTCCGTGAAGCTGATCTCGTGGTGGCCCGCACACTTGGCGAAATGGCCAAGTGGGTGGCCCCGGGGATCACTACACGGCGTCTCGATCAAATTGCCGAAGAGTACATCCGCTCGCAAGGCTGCGAGCCCGGCTTCCTCGGCCTCTACGGCTTCCCCGCCACTCTGTGCATCTCGGTCAACGAGACGGTGGTGCACGGCATTCCCTCGAACTATGCCCTCGAAGACGGCGACATAGTGTCGATCGACTGCGGCGCGGTGACCAAGGCAGGCTTCAACGGCGACTCATGCTACACCTTCTGCGTGGGCAATGTGAGCGACGATGTGAAGCGCCTGCTAAAAACCACCAAGGAGAGCCTCTATGAGGGCATCAAGAAAGCCGTGCCCGGCAACCGCATCGGCGACATCGGCCACACAGTGCAGGACTACTGCGAGAAGCGCGGCTACAGCGTAGTGCGCGAGATGTGCGGCCACGGAGTGGGGCGCAAGCTCCACGAAGACCCCGACGTGCCCAACTACGGCCGCCGCGGCACCGGAGCCCTCATCAAAGACGGCATGTGCATCGCCATCGAGCCCATGATTAACATGGGCAGCAAGAACATAGTGATAGAGCGCGACGGCTGGACGACCCGCACCAAGGACCGCAAGCCATCGGCACACTTCGAGCACTCGATAGCCATACACCACGGCAAGCCCGACATCCTGTCATCGTTCAAATACATCCAGGAGGTGCTTGGCGACCGGTTCATCTGATGATGAGCAGGCCACGGCAATTTAATCAAAACAGCAACAATTCAAAACAAACGTTTATGTCAAAACAAACCGCAATAGAGCAAGACGGCACAATCATAGAGGCACTGTCCAACGCCATGTTCCGCGTGGAACTTGAGAACGGCCATCAAATCACCGCCCACATCAGCGGCAAGATGCGCATGCACTACATCAAGATC
>CALBLR010000458.1 GCA_937896015.1 uncultured Prevotellaceae bacterium
ATTAGCTGCGGCACAGGCTGCCTCGCATCCGGCGTGGCCCGCCCCTATCACAATGACGTCGAAATCAAATCTCATTGCTCTTCAAACACATTTTCGGGAAGCATGGCAAGGGCGGCATCCTCATTAGCCTCCATGATTTCGCGCTCGCCGGGGCCCTTGTCGTTGATGCCGCACAAGTGCAGCACTCCATGAATTACTACACGCATCAGCTCTTCGCGGTAGCTGTGCGCAAACTGCTCGCTGTTGGTCTTTACCGTGTCCAGCGAAATTACCATGCCGCTTATGCGGTGACGGTTGGAATAATCAAAAGTGATGACGTCGGTGAAGTAGTCGTGTCCCAGATATTTTCTGTTGGTTTCAAGAATGTAGTCGTCGTCGCAGAATATATAGGTGAGACGACCCACATTCTTCTGGTGAGTGCGGGCTACTTGTTCAATCCACTGCTTGACCGCAGCTTGATTGAATTGCGGCATTTCAACTTTTTCACAAATATAGTTGACTTCTATCATAGCCGTATTTATCAGAATACAAAGATAACTCAATTAATTGAAATTTCAGCGTTTAGCGCACTTAAAATGGCGCATGTAGATTTTTCTGAACTTTTTTCAAGACAGCCTAAAATGCAGTCAACACACTAAAAATCAATATAATGCCCCAAAACAAACCCACTGAGAATTCAATATTTTGTTGCAGCAAGGGAGTTGTCGGCATTTTTTGGTTCAGTTGGCACAAAATTTGCTTTTCTTATGATGAATTTTGGTCGCGCCGTCGTTTTTTTGCAACGGCCACCGCTTGAGGCAAAAAATTGCGGCGAGGCTAAAATGCAACGAGAATTTTCTCATAGTTCAAATTTTTATCGCTATCTTTACAACGAACAACAAATACCAAACCCCATGATTGATTATTTCTCATCCAACCTGTGGCAGCTTTGGCTTCTTGTGTGCCTGCTGTGCCTGGTGCTTGAACTCAGTTCGGGCGACTTCTTTATTATGTGCTTTTCAATAGGCGCATTCATCACCACCATTACGGCAGCCATGGACATGAGCTTCACTGGGCAAGTGGTGAGCTTCGCCATCTGCTCGGCCCTGTGCATATTCTTTGTGAGGCCAGTGGCCCTGCGCTACCTGCACGGCCACAAGCAGCGCGTGAGCAACGCCGATGCCATAATCGGGCGCATTGGCGTGGTGAGCCAGGACATTGAAGCCGGCGGATTTGGCCGCGTGGCCATCGACGGCGATGACTGGAAGGCTCAAGCCGACAACTCCGATGTGACCATTGCCAAGGGCGACAAAGTGAAGGTGCTGAGCCGCGACAGTATTATCATCACAGTCGTTAAAGCATAGATTACCAATAAATTAATTCAATAAATTCTTTAATCAACTACCATTATGATTGGAACTATCATCTTAGCCGTGATTGTGGTTTTGGCTCTCATTATAGTGAAAATGAGCCTCGTAATAATTCCACAAAGCGAGACGAAAATCATTGAGCGCCTGGGCAAATACTATGCAACACTGAAGCCCGGCATAAATGTGATTATCCCCTTCATCGACAGGGCCAAACCCATTGTGGCCATGACCAACGGCCGCTATCACTACACCAACTCTATCGATTTGCGCGAGCAGGTGTATGACTTTGACAAACAGAACGTTATCACCAAAGACAATGTGCAGACGCAAATCAACGCCCTACTCTACTTCCAAATCGTGGATCCGTTTAAGGCTGTGTATGAAATCAACAATCTGCCAAACGCCATCGAAAAACTTACGCAAACCACCCTGCGCAACATTATTGGCGAACTCGAACTTGACGAGACACTCACCTCGCGCGACACCATCAACACAAAGCTGCGCGCCGTGCTCGACGATGCCACCAATAAATGGGGCATTAAGGTGAACCGCGTTGAACTTCAAGACATTACACCGCCGCAAAGCGTGCTGCAAGCCATGGAGAAGCAGATGCAGGCCGAGCGCAACAAGCGCGCCATGATCCTCACCAGCGAGGGCCAGAAGGCTGCCGCAATTCTGCAATCGGAAGGCGAAAAGACGTCGCGCATCAACCGCGCCGAAGCCGACAAACAGACCGAAATACTCAAGGCCGAAGGTGAGGCGCAAGCCAGAATACGCAAGGCCGAAGCCGAGGCCATTGCCATCGACAAGGTGACCGAAGCCGTGGGCAAAACCACCAATCCGGCCAACTACCTGCTGGCGCAGAAATACATTGCCATGCTTGGCGATGTGGCACAGGGCGACAAGACCAAAACCGTGTATCTGCCCTATGAGGCAACCAACCTCATGGGCTCGATTGGCGGCATAAAAGACCTGTTTAAAGAGAGCTGATCAAAGCGTTTTTACTATTCACACCATAATCCTGACCAGCACTTTGCGCAGCACTGTGCTGGTCAGTTTTTAACCACAATTCAACATGTTACACGTGGAACAATGGCGTAGGCAGTTGCTCGTTTTAGCAAATGCCGAAAAGGCTGCTCACCTGAGCTATTTTTTCAAGACGGGGAAGGGGGAATATGCCGAAGGCGATGTGATGCTTGGCATCACTGTGCCATCAAACCGCTTAGTATCAAAGAAGTATCTCACATTGCCCGTTGGTGGGATAGCTGAAATGCTTCACAGTCCCGAACACGAATTCAGGCTTGGTGCATTAATAGCCCTTGTTGAAAAATACTGCCGCGAGCCTACTGCACGCGATGAAATAGTGCAGTGCTATATCGGAAATTTGGAATACATCAACAACTGGGATTTGGTTGACCTTAGCGCTCCAGGCATACTGGGGCGCCACCAGCTGGACCACCCCACCCTGCCCCTGCTGGAACCGTTGAGCCACCGCCAGCTACTGTGGGCGCGGCGCATCGCCATTGTGTCCACACTCACGCTGATTCGCAACGGGCACTTCGACCTAACGCTTCGGTTTGCCGAGCAATATCTGAGCGCCGACGAAGACCTCATTCACAAGGCCACCGGCTGGATGCTGCGGGAGGTGGGCAAGCGCAGCGAGCCAACGCTGCTGGCGTTTCTCAACGCCAATGCCGCCGCAATGCCGCGCACAGCGCTGCGCTACGCCATCGAGCGGCTTCAGCCCGAACTGCGGCGGCACTACATTACATGGCCATGGGCAAAATGCGCCCCAAAAAGCAGTGATGCCCTTAGGCTAATTGGCCCAGGGCATCACCATCCATTTAATTCTCCAATTATGTGACAACTGTGTGTGTGCAAGCTGCCGCTCATCATGCTACGGCAGCTTGTCGTATTCTTCGTCGGCCACAGGCTCAAGCCACTCATTGCTCTTGTTCTCACCCGGCACTTCGAGCGCTATGTGCTGAAACCAGCTGTCGCGTGCGGCACCGTGCCAGTGCTTCACATCGGCCGGTATGTCGACCACATCGCCCACATGCAATTCACGCGCGGGCTTGCCCCACTCCTGATACCATCCGCGGCCGGCCACGCATATCAGTATCTGGCCGCCGCCGTGATGCACGTGCCAGTTGTTGCGGCACTTGGGTTCAAACGTCACATTGTGCACAGGCAGTTTGCCGTCGCCACTGGCAAGGCTTGCCAGATAGCTGTTGCCCTTGAAGTATTGCGCATAGGCGGTGTTGGGCCGGCCAGCCTCAAAAGGCAACTCGACAGGCACCTTGCACTCTGCGGCCATGGCGCTGTCGGCCAACACCTTGGCTACCGCACACTGTGCGCGATAGGCTGCATCGGCGCCAACCTTGGCGGCAAGCACCTGCGGCAACTGGCGCAGCTGGTCGTCGGTGACACCCATGTTGCGCGAGCCGCTCACGTGGGCCACCA
>CALBLR010000459.1 GCA_937896015.1 uncultured Prevotellaceae bacterium
TTCCTCGGTCTCGTCGTAGTTGATGAGACCCTCAGCGCTGATGCTTATCGAGAGGCCGGTCACGCCTTTGCCTTTCCACAGACCAGAGGTGATTCCCGCCGTGGCCACGGGCTTAACGGTGTGATCCTTCGTCTCACTGCTGAATGTGGTGGTGTGGGTGGTGCAATGGCCGAAAGCCTTGCCGCCAATGGCCTCGCGCTGGTTGTACCAGTTAGCGCTGGTCATGTAACCGTTAATATCAATATCCTTGTCGTTTAGTATTGTTTTATATTCACTTTCTAATTATATTTGTATCGCTGATGTAAATCACGATGCAAGGATATTGGATATTTTTCAATACATCAAGATGTTTTCCAATTATTTGGCTGGAAACATTTGGAATTTATCCAATCAATTAATGATTAGATAATTATGCAAGACGAAAATTTTTATGTTCAGCTGAAAAAATTTTTCAAAGATTTGGGTCTCACACAGAGGCAAATTGCTGACAAATTAGGAGTCAAGCAGTCCTATGTCAATTTGATGCTAAATGGACGCAATCCAATAGGACGCCACAACGCTCAAAAATTTCACGACGCCTACGGCCTCTCGGTCGCCTGGCTCCTCACGGGCGAGGGCGAGATGATGGCCCGGGGCGCGGCGGTCAACACGATCAACATTGACGCACGCGACAACCGCGGTAACACCATCACCGCGGCCGGAGGCTCGAGCGTAGGCCACGTGTCGCAGGCCACGGGCGGCGACGCGGCCACTGTGGTCAAAATGCAGGAGCAAATCGACAAACTGATAGACCAAAATCAGAAGCTAATCGACCTCCTGGCCGAGAGCATAAAGAACAACCAGCAGTAACGCGCGTCAACTCTCCTGGCGGCAGCGCCAAGCGCATAAAACCCCGCCAAAAAGTGCAACCACATTGCACCAATCCATCAGTTAATTTCCAATATCCTAATTATAAATCGGTTACACGGATACAAATTATTACGAAACATAACCACAACACTTTCGCTTATGAACATAGGAATTATCGTAGCAATGGGCAAAGAACTCGAACTGCTTAAGCCGCTGCTTGAGCAGCCTTCCGAGCGTGAGGTGCACGGCACCACATTCCATTGCGGCCATATAGGCGGCCACCAGGTGGTGGCCATGCAGTGCGGCATCGGCAAGGTTAACGCTGCTGTGGGCACTGTGACGCTTGTCGACAATTTTCCAGTCGACGCCATCGTAAACACCGGCGTGGCCGGCGGCGCCGGCAATGGAGTGTGCGTGATGGATGTGGTGGCAGGCCAGCGCATTGCCTACCACGACGTGTGGTGCGGCTTCGACAGCACTTGGGGCCAGATTCAGGGCATGCCGCTCTATTTCGAGAGCGACCCGGCCATGCTGAGCATAGCCGGGGGCATTGCCGGCGTGAAGTGCGGCCTCATCTGCTCTGGCGACCGCTTTATCGACTCCATGGCCGATGTCGAGGCCATCGAATCGAAGTTTCCGGGCGTGCTGGCGGTTGACATGGAGTCGGCCGCTATAGCCCAGGTGTGCCACATAAGGCACAAGGCGTTTCTCAGCGTGCGCGTCATCAGCGACTCGCCCGGTGCCAGCCACGACAACTCGCAGCAGTATGCCGACTTCTGGACCGATGCGCCCAAGCACACTTTCGAGGTGATAAAACACCTGCTACAAAAACTGCAATAACCGCAAAACGATACTATTATAGTTGCATATTTAAACAAGAAATGGAGGTAAAGCTATGGAGAAAATCAAGAGTTTCACCATAAACCACAGCCACCTGCTGCGCGGCATATATGTGTCGCGCCAGGACACGACGCCCAGTGGCGACGTGATCACCACATTCGACATCCGCATGAAGCTGCCCAACCGCGAGCCGGCTGTGAGCCAGCCCGCACTGCACACCATCGAGCATCTTGCGGCCACCTATCTGCGCAACCATCCCGTGTGGGGCAGCAAGGTGGTGTATTGGGGGCCAATGGGATGCTGCACGGGCAATTACCTGATTTTGCAAGGCGACCTCAAGTCGGCCGACATAGTGCCGCTAATGCGTGAAACGTTTAAGTTCATCGCCGAGTTTGACGGCGACATTCCCGGTGCCTCGGCCAACGACTGCGGCAACTACATGCTGCACAATCTGCCCATGGCCAAGTGGGAGGCGCGCAAATACCTCATCGAGGTGCTCGACCGCATAGGGCCCGAAAACTTGACTTATCCCGACTAAACACGCACACTCGCAATGGATGCCGATATTCAGAAGATAGCCGCTGGCGAGAAGCTGCCGCAGTTTGACCTGCCCGTCGATATAATAGTATTCGACGATGTGCATGCCGACCTGCTGAAGTGCTATGCCGCATTTCCCTGCAAAATCGACGCATGCATATTCTGCTATGTGGTGAGGGGCAGCGTGACGGCCACCATCAACCTGTGGAACTATGAGATACATGCCCACGACTTTGTGGTGATAATGCCCGGCAGTTTCTTGCAGATAAAGGATGTGAGCAACGATTTGCAGGTGGCCTTCGAGGGGTTCTCGTCGGCTTTCCTCAAGCGCATGAACTTCTGGAAAATGCTGTCGCCCATTATGCTGCAGGTGTTTCAGAGCCCTGTGTTTTCGCTCGAGCCGCAGCTGGCCGACATTTTCCGCGACATATTCTCGGTGATGACGCGCGTCAACGACTACAGCACGGCCTTCCAGGCAGGCAGCATAGCGCAAAACGCCATGGCACTCACCATCGACATCCTGAGCAATGCCATAAAGTCGCATCGCCTGCGCAGCGACCGCCGGCCCACCACGCGCGAGCAGGAGATAGTGGCGCAGTTCCTGCAAATCGCATTCGAGAACTACCGCGAGGAGCACCGCATATCATTTTATGCGCATGAGGCCAACCTCACCCTGTCGCACTTCTGCAACGTGATAAGCAAGAGCATAGGCATGACTCCGCAAGAGGTGATAATGAACTTGATAATAATGGACGCCAAGACTCAGCTTAAGCGCACCAGCCACACGGCGGCGCGCATATCGGCGTCGCTAAACTTCAGCACGCCCACGTCGTTCAACCGATACTTCCGCAAATACACTGGCATGACCCCGCAGGAATACCGCAAGAGCTGACGCGGCGCATATATTTTTTTAAAACAAAGCATAGGCACTTAAAAATAACAATAGCATATATGAGCATCAACCAATCTGAAATAAAAAGTGTGAGCGATGATCTGCGCTACCTGAAGCTGCTGTCGCGCAACTTTCCCAACATAGCCACGGCCAGCACCGAGATCATCAACCTCGAGGCCATCCTCAACCTGCCCAAGGGCACCGAGCACTTCCTGGCCGACCTCCACGGCGAGTATGAGGCTTTCCAGCACGTGCTGCGCAACGCCTCGGGCACCATTAAGCGCAAGGTGAAGGAAATTTTCAACGACTCGCTGGGCTCGCGCGAGCAGAAGGAGCTGTGCACGCTCATCTACTACCCCGAGCTCAAGCTCGAGTTGGTGAAGGAGGAAATCGACAACGACGACGACATGCGCGACTGGTATTTTATCACCATCAACCGCCTGGTGAAGGTGTGCCGCAACGTGTCGTCGAAATACACGCGCTCGAAGGTGCACAAGGCTCTGCCATTCGACTTCTCCTACATAATTCAGGAACTGCTGCACGAAAGCACGTCCGACCCCAACAAGCAGGGCTACGTCGACGTGATTGTGCGCACCATAATCTCCACCTGCCGCGCCGACGACTTCATAGTGGCCATGTGCAACCTCATCCAGCAGCTCACCATCGACCTGCTGCACATATTGGGCGATGTGTATGACCGCGGCCCGAGCCCCGACAAGATTATGGACATCCTGTGCACCTTCCACAACTACGACATCCAGTGGGGCAACCACGACATTCTGTGGATGGGCGCCGCCGCCGGCAACGACTGCTGCATTGCAAATGTGATTCGCATTGCCATGCGCTATGGCAACCAGGCCGTGCTCGAAGACGGCTATGGCATCAACCTGCTGCCGCTGGCCACATTTGCCATCGACCACTATGCCGACGACCCCTGCAAGCCATTCCTGCCAAAGGTGGGCGACACTGCCAAAGACTCTATGAGCAAGGCCAAGCACCTCATTGCGCAGATGCACAAGGCCATAAGCATAGTGCAGTTTAAGCTCGAGGCCGAGACCATCAAGCGCCGGCCTGACTTCGACATGGCCGATCGCCTGCTGCTCGACAAGGTGGACTTCGACCGCAACGTGATAGTGATCGACGGCAAGGAATATGAGATGACCGACACCAACTTTCCCACGGTCGACCCCAAGGACCCGTTCCGCCTCACCGAAGACGAGCGCACGCTGGTGAAGAAGCTGCACAACTCGTTTGTCGACTCCGAGAAGCTGCGCAAGCACATGGACGCCATGTTCCGCAACGGATGCATATTCAATGTGGTCAACGGCAACCTGCTCTATCACGCCTCAATTCCGCTCAATGCCGATGGCACGCTGAAAGATGTTGCCATTCAGGGCTGCAAGTATCACGGCAAGTCGCTGCTGAAAAAGGTGGGCGCACTCATCCGCGAGGCCTACTTTGGCGCCGACGACGGCAGCGACAACAGCTTTGCCATGGACTATGTGTGGTATCTATGGTGCGGCAAGGATTCTCCCGCATTCGACAAAGACAAGATGGCAACATTCGAGCGTTACTTTATTAAAGACAAGGCAACACACAAGGAAACAAAGGGCTACTACTACACCCTTCGCGACAGCGAGGAGGTGTGCGACCGCATTCTCGACGAGTTTGGCGTGCAGGGCCAGTTCCGCCACATCATTAACGGCCACGTGCCCGTGAAGACCATCAAGGGCGAGAACCCCATCAAGGCCAACGGCAAGATGATGGTGATCGATGGCGGCTTCTCGAAAGCCTACCAGCCCGAGACCGGCATCGCCGGCTACACGCTGGTGTATCACTCGCGCGGCTTCCAACTGGTGCAGCACGAGCCGTTCACCTCAATCACCAAGGCCGTGCGTGAGGGCCAGGACATCAAGTCGACCATTCAGCTGGTGGAGATGACCAACCGGCGCATGATGGTGAAGGACACCGACATAGGCCACGAACTGGAATTGCAAATCAAGGACTTGCAGCAGCTGCTGGTGGCCTACCGACTGGGCATCATCAAGGAGCGCGCCTGGCGCCCCATCACCAACAAGCAGTAGGCACACACGCATGTCTCACTCTTGTCACCACCATTTATTGTGACGGCATGAGCGGCACATGTGGCAAGTTTTGTGTAACTTTGCGCCTTGGTAATAAACGTATGTTGCATTAATAATTTTATTATAAAAGCCAAATGAACGACTACGGTTTGGTGAGAGTGGCTTCGGCCGTGCCCGAGATGAATGTGGCCGATGTCGACTTTAATGTGGAGAAAATCATGGAGTGTGTTGCCGACGCCATCAGGAAGAGGGCGTCGCTGGTGGTGTTTCCCGAGCTTTCGCTCACGGGCTACACCTGCGCCGACTTGTTTGGCAGCGAACTGCTGCTCGATGCCTCCGACCGCGGATTGCTGCGCATAGCCGACTTCTCGGCCGACAAGGACATAGCCATCGTGGTGGGCGCGCCTGTGCGCCACCGCGGCCATCTGTATAACTGTGCCGTGGTGGTGTTCCGCGGCCAAATGTGGCTCGTGCCCAAGTCCTATCTGCCCAACTACAAGGAATTTTACGAGAAACGCTGGTTTAGCAGTGCCGACAACTCGGTGAATGTGGCAAGCGTCACCATTGGCGGCCGTGAGTGTGCCTTTGGGCGCAACCTGCTGTTCCGCTCGGGTAAGCTGGTGTTTGGCGTTGAAATTTGCGAAGACCTGTGGGTGCCCATCCCGCCAAGTTCGGTGGCAGCCATCAATGGCGCCAACATGATTCTCAATCTTTCGGCCTCCAACGAGGTTATAGGCAAGCACAAGTTTCTGGTCAACCTCATCAAGCACCAGTCCAACCAGTGCATAGCTGCCTACATCTACTCGTCGTCGGGCTATGGCGAGTCGACCACCGACCTCGTGTTTGCCGGCAACGCCATCATATCGGAAAACGGCAACATTCTGAAAAGCGGCGAGCGCTTCAGCATGAAGTCGCAGGTGGTGGTGGCCGACGTCGATGTTGAGGCTCTTGAAAACGAGCGCCGCATCAATGAGAGCTTTGGCGACAGCATCCGCGACTTTGCCCGCCACTATGAGTGCGTCGACCTCGACCTGCCGCGCCTCGACTACGACGACAAGGTGAAACTCGAGCGCAAAATCAAGCGCACCCCATTTGTTCCCACCGACGATGTGCGCCTCAACGCACGCTGCGAGGAGATAGTGAACATTCAGACCGAGGGCCTCATGCGCCGCCTGCACGCCATTCACTGCGATGCGCTGGTGGTGGGCATCTCGGGCGGCCTCGACTCAACCCTTGCGCTGCTTGTTGCGGCCCACGCCTTCGACCGCCTTGGCCTCGACCGCAAGGGCATATACGGCATCACCATGCCAGGCTTCGGCACCACCGACCGCACATATACCAACGCCGTGGAGATGATGCGCCGGCTTGGCGTGTCGGTGCGCGAAATTCCCATTGCGGCGGCGGTGAAGCAGCATTTCAAGGACATCGACCACAATGCCTCGGTTCACGATGTGGTGTATGAAAACTCGCAGGCCCGCGAGCGAACGCAGATACTCATGGACTATGCCAACAAGGTGGGCGGCATAGTGCTGGGCACAGGCGACCTTTCGGAACTTGCCCTTGGCTGGGCCACCTACAACGGCGACCACATGTCGATGTATAATGTGAACAACAGCATTCCCAAGACTCTGGCTAAAGACCTTGTGAAGTGGTTTGCCAACACCGTCTACCGCAAAGACCAGGAGATTTCCCACATACTCAACGATGTGCTGGCCACACCCATCAGCCCCGAGCTGACTCCGGCCGACGACTTCGGCCAGATAAAGCAGAAGACCGAAGACCTCGTGGGCCCATACGAGCTGCACGACTTTTTCCTGTTCAACATGATTCGCTACGGCTACCGCCCGCGCAAGCTCTATCTGTTTGCCAAGACGGCATTCAAGGGCGAGTATGAGCCCGATGTGATTAAAAAGTGGCTCAAGGTGTTTGTGCGCCGCTTCTTCATGCAGCAATTCAAGCGCTCGTGCCTGCCCGACGGCCCCAAGGTGGGCAGCGTGAGCCTATCGCCCCGCGGCGACTGGCGCATGCCCAGCGACGCAGCCGCCTCGCTGTGGCTCAAAGACTGCGACTCGCTATAGGAGT
>CALBLR010000460.1 GCA_937896015.1 uncultured Prevotellaceae bacterium
ACCACCTTGCGCTCGGGGCAGTGCTCGAGCTCGGCGGCAATCGACATGCCCAGGGCAGCCGATATTGAGTTGGAGGCGTGGCCGGCGGTGAAGGTGTCGTAGGGGCTCTCGTCGGGGTTGGGAAAGCCGCTGAGGCCGCCGAGTTTGCGGTTCTGGCAAAAGCGGTCGCGGCGGCCGGTGAGCACCTTGTGGGCATAGGCCTGGTGGCCCACATCCCACACTATGCGGTCGTCGGGGGTGTTGAACACATAGTGCAGCGCCACGTTGATCTCCACAGCTCCCATGCTCGAGGCGAAGTGGCCAGGGTTGGACGCCAGCTCGTGGATGAGGAATCCGCGCATCTGGCTGCACACCTCAGGCAGCCGCTCCACTGGCAGCCGCTTGAGGTCGGCCGGCGAATTTATGCTTGCAAGCAGCGGAAAGTGCTGCTCGGTGTATTCTTTGTCTGACATAGCTCCTATCTCTCTATTATCGTCTTGTTACTCCTTATTCTTATAATAGCGCTTGTAGAGCGGCACAAACACGATTATGCCCGAGGCCACAATCGAGAAAACCACCATGAAGTCGATTTGCCTGGCCCGCGTCACAAGCAGGTAGCACAAGCACAGCCACAGGGCCAGAATGAATAAGAATCTTATCGATTTGCCTGAATCCATTTTTGCTATCGAAATAATAAAATAACATGCCGGTTGCGACGCAGGCGGCATGGCCCGCGGCCCGCAATCATGCAATTTGCAAATTTAATAAAATTATACCGAAAACCGTGCCTTTTTGCCCCACGATGTTGCACCACCACTCTGGTCCTGATAGCATATAAAAAAAGTAAATCCCAGACTCAGCGTCCAGGATTGCTTAACTAATTAACCTTCTAATACCATTAACATAAACCTTAAACAATGATTTTCATAGCCGTCATCCCGACGCCCGTGAATTTCATAACCTTAAAAACTAATACCATGAAAAACCGATGCAAAGATAAGTCAAATATGTTATGCAACACATAAAACTATGCAAAAATCGTCGTATTTTAACTTTTATTTTATATCATAGCCATATATCAGCATGTATTTAAAATACGTTTACACATCCGTCGACAACAAACGCACGTTTTGAGCCAAGCGTTTGGGCAATTGGGGGCAAAGTGCTAACTTTGCAACAAAAGTCAACGTTACACACACAATATTAATATATGAACAACAGCTTTTTCAGCGGCTTCAAGGCCAATCACCCCATTGCCTACAATGCACTGCTAATAGTGGTCACCTTTGTGGCCATATGCTATGCGGCACTGATGCTAATCGACGTGTTCACCGCCCACGGGCAGGAGAAGAAGGTGCCCAACGTGTGCAACCTGCCGCTCGACAAAGCAGTTGAGGTGCTTGAAAGCGAGGGTTTCAAGTGGGAGATAAGCGACTCCACATTCAACGAGAGCATAAAGCCCGGCACGGTGCTCTCGCAAGACCCCAAGCCCAACTCCTATGTGAAGGCCATACGCACCATCTACCTCAACATCAACTCGTTCTATCCGCGCGCCGTGGCCCTGCCGGTGCTCACCGAGATTTCGGTGCGCCAGGGTCTGTCGATGCTCAAGTCGCTCGGATTCAAGAATGTGGGCGTCGACACAGTGCCGTCGCCCTACGAGGGACTGATACTGGCGGTGAAGGTCAACGGGCGCCAGGTGAAGGCCGGCACGCGCGTGTCGGTGAACTCGATGATACGCCTCAGTGTGGGCGACGGCCAGGAAGACCTCGACCCCACCCAGGTGCTGCCCACATCCACGCTCGACTCGCTGCAGGAAATTCAGCGGCGCAAGGCCATGCAGGAAGCGCGCGCCCGCGCCAAGGCTGAGGCACAGGAAGCCAAGAGCAGCGAGACTCCGGAGCCGGCGGGCAACCTCGACGAGTGAGCCGCAGCCAAGACCTGCGTTTTTTTTAAAATCAAACAAGGAGAACAAGAGAAACAATATGGCTTTTGACGAAGATATGATTGAGGACGCGGCCACCGCGCCCAACGGCCGCACGGCCTGCGACGGGGCCGGCAGCGAAATACAGAACGACTTCAGCGACCCCGACTTCAGCGAAAACGGGCGCGACTATTGGGAGCACTACCGCTATGTGGTGGAGAAAGGGCAAGTGCTGCTGCGCATCGACAAGTATCTGGCCGAGCGCATCAAGGGCACCTCGCGCAACCGCATCCAAAACGCCGCCGAGGCACAGTGCATCAGAGTGAACGGGCGGCCAGTGAAGTCGAACTACCGCGTGCACCCCGACGACGTGATTAGCATAGTGATGGACCGACCGCGCTATGAAAACGAAATCATTGCCCAAGACATTCCGCTCGACATAGTGTATGAAGACAGCGAGCTGCTGGTGGTGAACAAGCCCGCCGGCATGGTGGTGCACCCCGGCCACGGCAACTACGACGGCACGCTGGTCAACGCCCTGGCATGGCACTTCAAGGACGACCCCGACTACGACGTGACCGACCCTCGCATGGGCCTGGTGCACCGCATCGACAAAGACACGTCGGGCCTGCTGGTGGTAGCCAAGACGCCGCGCGCCAAGACATCGCTGGGCCTGCAGTTCTTCAACAAGACCACCAAGCGGCAATACGTGGCCGTGGTGTGGGGCGAGATGAAGCAGCCCGACGGCACGGTGGAGGGCAACATAGGCCGCAGCCTGCGCGACAGGCTGCAGATGGCCGTGTTTCCAGACGGCGACCAGGGCAAGCACGCCGTGACGCACTACCACACCATCGAAAACCTGCGCCACGTGGCCGTGGTGCAATGCGTGCTGGAGACGGGCCGCACCCACCAGATACGCGTGCACATGCGCCACATAGGGCACCCGCTGTTCAACGACGCCCGCTATGGCGGCGACAAGGTGCTGCGCGGCAACACCTCGGCAAAATACATGCAGTTTGTGCAAAACTGCTTCAAGACGTGCCCCCGCCAGGCCCTGCACGCCAAGACGCTGGGCTTTGTGCACCCCGTCACCCACCGGCAGATGGACTTCAACAGCGAGATTCCCGCCGACATGGCCCAGCTCATAGCCAAGTGGGAAGACTTCGCCCAAAACGCCAAGTAGCCCCCACTCTGCAGCCA
>CALBLR010000461.1 GCA_937896015.1 uncultured Prevotellaceae bacterium
TTGAGGCCGCAAAAATTGCGCAGGAGGCCCACCCCGATGTGATTGACCTGAACTTTGGCTGCCCTGTGAAGAAGGTGGCCTCGAAGGGCGCCGGCGCCGGCCTGCTGCGCAATGTGCCGCTAATGCTGCAAATCACGCGTGCCGTGGTGCAGGCTGTGGATGTGCCCGTCACAGCCAAGACGCGCCTTGGCTGGGACTGCGACAGCAAGATTATTGTGGAACTGGCCGAGCAGTTGCAAGACTGCGGCATCCAAGCCCTCACCATTCACGGCCGCACGCGTTCGCAGCTCTACACCGGCGAGGCCGACTGGACGCTGATAGGCGAGGTGAAGCGCAATCCGCGCATGCACATCCCCATCATAGGCAACGGCGACATCACCACACCGCAAAAGTTGGCCGAGTATTACGACCGCTATGGCGTCGACGGAATCATGGTGGGCCGAGCCGCGATAGGCGCGCCGTGGATATTCCGAGAGATGAAGCAGTATTTGCTTAATGGCACGCTGCCGCACATCAGCAACCGCGAGAAAATGCAGCTGCTGCGCCGCCAAATCAGCGAGAGCATCGACCGCATCGATGAGTACCGCGGCATCCTTCACATCCGCCGCCACCTGGCCGCCACGCCGCTGTTTAAGGGCATTCCCAACTTTCGCCAGACCCGCATAGCCATGCTGCAGGCCGACACCGCCGCCGACCTCAACGCAATTCTCGACGATGTGGAACGCAAATATCTGAGTGAGTGATAAAAAAAGAGAGAGTATAAGAAGACAACGAAACAATTAACTGACTATCAAGATGAAACGCATACTATCAGTGATTGCATCCCTGCTGGCTGTGGCTTCGGTTTGCCTGGCTGCTGCAGAGCGCCACGAGGTGAAGGTGGGTGAATTCACCAAACTCAACGTAACAGACAACATAAATGTGGACTACGTGTGCTGCCCCGACTCGTCGGGCATGGCCGTGTTCACTGCCGACGCCAAGGTGGTGAGCGGACTGCTGTTTGTGAACAACGGCAAAGGCAAACTCACCGTCCAGGTGGCCCCCGACGTGCTGGCCGCAGGCCATCTGCCCACGGTCACTGTCTACTCCTCGTCGCTGCAAGAGGCCAAAAACCAGGGCGACAGCACTCTGCGCCT